>JBIQHO010000471.1:0-2135 GCA_044508545.1 Bradyrhizobiaceae bacterium
TGACGACCGCTGCGCCAGCGCGAGCCAGCCCCTCCGCAACCGCCCGGCCGATGCCGGCGGTACTGCCAGTAACGATGGCTTTTCGCCCTTTCAGATCAATAATCATGACAAACCTCACTTCTGTTGTTTTCGTTGCTCATGCCGCAGGATCCCAGGCCGCTGTATCCTGGCTCGCCGTATCCCCAGAACTTGCTCGTTGCTCATTCATGCTCTCTTCCTTAATCGAGCTTTACCAAATTCTGAAACAGAAGCCCGCCCTGCTTGCCGTCCAAAACGTGCAGGGCTGCGCCGCCCTGATCGAGCCTTCCGAGCTCAACCGGAGCGAAGCCGATTCGCGCGACAAGCGCTGCGATCGTTGTGCTGGCATTCGCGTCATTGCTTGATACGAAGACCACCTGGCGCTGGCCGCTAGCCGGGGGATTCGTCCCAAGCCGCTGCACAGGCAAGTGATTGAAGGCCTTGACCAGCTTTGCTCCTGACACGAAGTCTGCATTGATCTCGGAAGACAGGAGGCCACGCAGTTTCGTTTCCACTACCTCAGCCGGCTGCAGGGCGTTGGTCACGTCGACCACGATCTTGCCGGTCCAGTCGGGGAGTTTCATCGCCACGGACTGGACCCGCATGAATCCGACCGCAAGGAAAATGACGTCCGCTTCGAGTGCATGCTCCAGCGTGGCCGGAACCACGTGTCGTCCCAGCTCGGCATTGATTGCCGCCAGAGATTCTGGCCCACGCGAATTGGCAATCTGCACATCGATTCCGGCCCTCGCGAAAAGGCCTGCCAACGTCCTGCCAACAGGGCCGGACCCGACGATACTGTATTGAATGTTCATGACTGTTCTCCAAGTGATGTGTATGGAAGCGGGAGGCGACCCGCGGCGGCGCCGGTTCATGCCCAGCGGCCAGCCTCTTCGAACGACAGCCGCGGGTTGCGCGGAAATGGCGTGCCGGGTTCTCCGTATCCAAGGCTGCATATGAAATTGGATTGGATGTGGGTGCCTGAAAAAAACTCGCGATCGACGCCCGCGTTATCGAAGCCGGACATGGGGCCGCCGTCAAGGCCAAGAGCGCGCGCCGCAAGGATCAAGTAGGCGCCCTGCAGACTGCTGTTGCGCAGCGCGGTTTCTGCAGCAACTGTCGGTTCCCGGTAGAACTCGCGCAGCATCTCGCCCCGCACCGGAAATAATTTCGGCATCGTCTCCGCAAACGCAAGATCGTGGGCAACGATCACCGTAACGGGCGCTGCCATGATCTTGGCTCGGTTGGCTTCCATTGCGAGCGCCGCCAGCTTTTCCTTGCCTTCGCGGCTCCTTACCCACACGAAGCGCGCGGGATTACTGTTGGCAGCGGTGGGCCCCCACTTGAGCAGTTCATACAATTCGTGGATGGTCTGATCATCGACATCCCGGGCGCTCCACTCGTTGTAGGTTCTGGCCAGCCGGAACAGTTGATCGAGGGCGGCGGCGGGTAATACGCCTTTCGTGATGGTGCGTGAAGGCCGAGGCTCAAGGCTCGGGAGTTCGACGCTCAGGTAGCGGCTCGCCGGGACGGCGTCAAGGAGGTTAGAGTCAATATCTGGAAGGTTCATGTCGGTGCCCTTTGTGGTTAGGTCGAAACCAATAATAGGATTTGCCGTTGAATCTGAAAAGGCGATAAAATGAGATTCAATCTATCTAAATTTGGGATGGATTCCGATGCTGGACGGTGTTTCGCTGGATCAAATCAGGGCCTTCATCGCCGCGGTCGATGAAGGCAGCTTCTCGGCTGCGGGACGCAAGCTCTATCGCGTGCAGTCGGCGGTGAGCGGGTGGATCGGCGGCCTGGAGGCCCAACTTGGCGTCGCGCTGTTTGACCGCACGGCACGCTCTCCAAAGCTCACGCCCGAGGGCATGATGTTGCTCGCCGATGCACGCAACATCGTGTCCGGGGTCAATGCGCTGAAGGCCCGCGCCAAGCTCATGGCCGGAGGACTTGAGGCCGAATTGTCAGTAGTCGTCGACGTGTTCTTTCCGACCGCTATCATCGCAGCAGCGGCAAAGGCCTTCGCGGAACGGTTTCCGCTGACCCCGCTGCGGCTGTTTGTGGAGGGATTGGGCGCGGCGTACCAACCCATGCTGGATGAACGTTGCAGCCTT
>JBIQHO010000472.1:0-2134 GCA_044508545.1 Bradyrhizobiaceae bacterium
CCGCCTATCTCGACGGCACCGAGCCGGATGAAGCCACCCTGAAGAGGCTGATCCACAAGGCCGTCATCACCGGCGCGTTCTATCCCGTGCTGTGTGGAACGTCGTTCAAGAACAAGGGCGTCCAGCCGCTGCTTGATGCCGTGGTCGCCTATCTGCCGTCGCCGCTCGACGTGCCTGCCATCAAGGGCGTGGACGACAGGGGCAACGAGGTGGTTCGCCATGCCGACGACAAGGAGCCGATGGCGCTCTTGGCGTTCAAGATCATGGACGACCCCTTTGTCGGCACCATCACCTTCTGCCGAATCTATTCCGGCATTCTCCAGAGCGGCACCGGCGTGATCAATTCGACGCGCGAGAAGAAGGAGCGCATCGGCCGCATGCTGCTGATGCATGCGAACAACCGCGAGGACATCAAGGAAGCCTATGCCGGCGACATCGTCGCGCTGGCCGGCCTGAAGGAAGCGCGCACCGGCGATACGCTGTGCGATCCGGCCCATCCGGTGATCCTTGAAAAGATGGAATTCCCGGACCCCGTCATCGAGATCGCGATCGAGCCGAAGTCCAAGGCCGACCAGGAAAAGCTCGGCGTCGCGCTGGCGAAGCTCGCGGCGGAGGATCCATCGTTCCGCGTCTCCACCGATCAGGAGTCCGGGCAGACCATCCTCAAGGGCATGGGCGAGCTTCATCTCGACATCAAGGTCGATATCCTCAAGCGCACCTACAAGGTGGACGCCAACATCGGCGCGCCGCAGGTGGCGTTCCGCGAACGGATCACCAAGCGCGTCGAGCACAGCTATACCCACAAGAAGCAGACCGGCGGCACCGGCCAGTTTGCCGCCGTCACGCTGATCGTCGAGCCGAGCGAGCCCGGCAAGGGCTACGAGTTCGAGTCGAAGATCGTCGGCGGCGCGGTGCCCAAGGAATACATCCCCGGCGTCGAGAAGGGCATCGAGAGCGTGCTCACCTCCGGCGTGGTCGCGGGCTTCCCCGTGGTCGACGTCAAGGTGCAGCTCATCGACGGCAAGTTCCACGACGTCGACTCGTCCGCGCTGGCGTTCGAAATCGCGACCCGCGCCTGCTTCCGCGAGGCGTTGCAGAAGGGCAAATCGGTGCTGCTCGAACCGATCATGAAGGTCGAGGTGGTGACGCCGGAAGACTACACCGGATCGGTCATCGGCGATCTCAACTCGCGGCGCGGCCAGATCCAGGGTCAGGACATGCGCGGCAACGCCAACGTTATCAACGCGATGGTGCCGCTTATGAACATGTTCGGTTACGTGAACAACCTGCGCTCGATGAGCCAGGGGCGCGCGACCTTCACGATGCAGTTCGATCATTATGCTGAAGCGCCGGCGAACGTGTCGGCTGAAGTCCAGAAGAAATTTGCCTGATTGTCGCTGGCGACAGTCAACGACTGAACGGAGAGTCAAATGGCCAAAGCGAAGTTTGAACGTAACAAGCCGCATTGCAACATCGGGACGATCGGTCACGTTGACCACGGCAAGA
Source organism: Bradyrhizobiaceae bacterium (assembly GCA_044508545.1). GTDB lineage: Bacteria > Pseudomonadota > Alphaproteobacteria > Rhizobiales > Xanthobacteraceae > Nitrobacter. Next base: position 1,507 of record JBIQHO010000472.1, read on the forward strand.
CGTCGTTGACGGCTGCGATCACGAAGGTTCTTGCGGAGACGGGCGGGGCGACGTTCACGGCCTACGATCAGATCGACAAGGCGCCGGAAGAGAAGGCGCGCGGCATCACGATCTCGACGGCGCACGTGGAGTATGAGACGGCGAACCGCCACTATGCCCACGTCGACTGCCCGGGCCACGCCGACTACGTGAAGAACATGATCACGGGCGCTGCGCAGATGGACGGCGCGATCCTGGTGGTCTCGGCGGCGGACGGCCCGATGCCGCAGACGCGCGAGCACATCCTCCTGGCGCGCCAGGTCGGCGTGCCGGCGCTGGTGGTGTTTTTGAACAAGTGCGACATGGTCGACGATCCGGAGCTGCTCGAACTCGTCGAGCTGGAGGTCCGCGAGCTGTTGTCGAAGTACGAATTCCCCGGCGACAAGATCCCGATCGTCAAGGGTTCGGCGCTGGCGGCGCTGGAAAACTCCGACCCCAAGCTCGGGCATGACGCGATTCTGGAATTGATGCGCAACGTCGACGAGTACATTCCGCAGCCGGAGCGTCCGATCGACCAGCCGTTCCTGATGCCGGTCGAGGACGTGTTCTCGATCTCGGGCCGCGGCACGGTGGTGACGGGACGCGTGGA
>JBIQHO010000046.1:0-16122 GCA_044508545.1 Bradyrhizobiaceae bacterium
GTGTCCTACAGTCTCGATGTGAGCTTTCATGCAGAGACTGACATATTGCACGCGGCATACGTGCTGCGACATGCCTTGTCCCGACACGTCATTGGTGCGTTTCGTGCCCGGTTCGACAATGGCAATGCCACAGGCGCGCTTGACAAGCTTGCCGCGGAGGTGAAGTCGGCGATCTGGACGCATCTCGCCCTGCCGGTCAGCGCCGTCGCCGCGTCCAGCGACACCCCGCTTGAGGTTCGCCTGTACGACGCGGCCGACATGCTCTCGCGGACTCCCGAGATCTGGCGGGAGAATGAAGCGCAACTTGCGCGCGCGCGTGTCGAACGCCCGGACGATCCGACGCTTGCGATCATGTGGGGACTGAACCTTTACGCCCGCTTGCTCAGCCAGGCGCTCGACAGCGGCGAGATGATGTCGGCCGACGAATGGTCGGCCATCGAGGATGAGATGGAAGCCTTGGCCCTCGCCAGTCTTCCCAAGGTCCAGGACAATCCGCTGCTCGTGCTGGCTGTGGCGAAGCTCCTGTTCTTCATCGATCGCGGGCATTCCGAACTGGCCGCGCAACTGGCGGACGAAGCATTTGCGAACAGCACGGCGTTCGCCGCCGCCTTCGCCCTGCAAGGCCAGATCCGCATGTGTCGCGGCGACATTGCCGATGCGGTCGGCTTCTACGACAAGGGAATCGAAATGTCCGAGCCGGGCTCGGCGTTTCATCGCTATCTGCTGGTGCTGAAATGCACCGCGCTGCTGGCGGCAAACCAGCGATCGGCGCTGGATCGCATCTGCGCCGAACTCTATGCCATCAAACCCGTCACCCGTCAGGAACTCGGCATCCTGATGGCCGACCCAAAAGCCCGCAAGCTGCCGCCGGATATCGAGGCGGTCCTGCTGATGCTGAGCGAAGAGCGCGCGCGCAAGCTCGTGGCGTATTTCTACCATGTGTTCGCGCGCCGCTTCCACAGCCGCGACCACCGCCGCAACGTCATGCGGGGGCTGGTGACCCACACGGTGCGTCACTTCGGACGAGGCGTGGTTCCCGAACCCGTCTCTCGAACGTTCGGCTGGCGTGAGGGCCGACATTCCGGGGCGGACGATCGTCGATAGAATTCAGACGGTGGCGACATCACGTTCGTTCGATGACGATCGCGCGGCCCGTTCGCTGTAGCGCGTTCCTCGCGTTGGAGCCTGCCCGCTTCTGAAGGAATCTGAAGCGAAAAAGGTTTTATAGAGCGTTTCCAAGCGAAGTGGGGACCGGTTCGCGTCAAGACAACGCGTCAGATCAAGAAGCCAGAGTCTTTCACCGTTTCCATGAAACGGTGAAAGACTCTGGGGAAGACCTACTCCGGATAAGTCTCGTCGCCCTCCGGTGCCGGCTTCTCAAAAAGAATAAACATCAGGAAATCTCCAGGCTGGGCCATCGCGTCGCTACGCTGGCCAGCAACCTCGCCGGTCACGTTGCTCCTGTACTCGGCGACCACGTCGCCGAAGCTGTTGCGCTGGATCATCACTTTCTGTCCGGCTTCGACCTTGTCGTTGAGCTTGACCAGATGCTCGATGAACCCGCCCTGAGTGGCGGCGATCGCAGCTGCGCTATGGCCGATAAAGACCTGCATGTCCTTGCCGGTGCGTCCCATCGGGCCTGCCACGATGCCGTGATGCTTGAGGACGTTCATCGTGCCCTCGACGAACAGCGCGATCATCTTGAGGTCCAGGACGCGTGCGGCGCCGACTTCTGGACAAATGGACGGAATGCCCACAGCGAGAAGCGAGTTGTGCAGCGTTGTGGGGTAGGCATGTTTCGGCATGTCGAGGATCTGGCTGACGGGATAGAGATCAGCCATTGCCTTGACCTCGGGCACATCCATGCTGGCAATATTGAACGCGCTGACTTCGAAGCCCGTTGTTCCAGTGTGGAAGTCGATCGCGGCGTCGGCGTTCGGCCGGAGCAGGCGGTTGAACAGGAGCGCGGCGTGCCGGCTGGGCGCGGTGCCGTTCTCGTTCCCGGGCCAGACCCTGTTCATATCGATCAGGTCAATGCTCCTGCTCGAATTGGGCCATTTGCGCTGCATGCCTTCCATGGCCGGGCGGGATATGTCGGTGACCGCCATCACCGTGCCTGACATCTGCGCCGGATCGAGCTGGTTCATCACGGTCAGAACCGTATGAACGGAACTCATCTCGTCGCCATGCACGCCACTGGTCAGGACGACGCGCTTGCCCGGCTTCGCGCCTCTGGCGACCGTCACCGACACGTACCAGTGCGGTCCGGTATGCATTTGCACGCCCTGAAAATACAAGAAGTGCTTCTGCCCGGGCGTCAGATCGTTGACGTCGAGAGCACTGACGACTTTCTTCCCCTGGATGATCTCTCCGGTATAGATCGTCCCCTGAGGCTTCCCGGTCGTGGCGTCGGCAGAGGGAGGAGTTGAGGCCTGCGCAGCTGCCGGACCGACATTTGTCGCAAGCGCGGTCGCCGCCCCCACCGTCGCGATGGATGCCATGATCAGATCACGGCGAGCGATGCCCTTTTCAGGTTTGTCCGACATGGCGGGAGCCTTTCTTGCTTATTGCAAAGAGGGATGTCCGTAACGGCGTCACGCACATCGATGGCAAAGTCGCCCCCGACTTCGAAATTACGAATATGCTGCTGAACCGGCGCTGGGGTTGTTCGCCGATGTCATGTGCCGGCAGATAATCAGCTTTTTGCTTGCCGTTCGCGTTCGCGCAGGTAATCGTCGGTGGTGCGTGGCGCCGGGCGCTCCGAAACATCGGCAAACGGGCTGAAACCGTCCTCGCTCATGGTGATAACCCGACAGTCGGCGCACATGCGGATGGCAGCGACGCGTTTGTCGGCGTTGGGATACATCCAGTGCCGGCCCTCCAGCTTCGCCGCGACCCGGTCGATGGTGCTTTTGACGCCGAAGGGCTTCTGGCAGCGAACGCAGAGCGCCGGCTCTTCCTCCTTGAGCGTGCGTGCGGGCGCCGTGGCGGCGTGGAAGTCGATTTGCGGCACCAGTTTGATGACCTTTTCCGGGCACGTCGCCTGGCACAGGCCGCATTGCACGCAGGCATCCTCGGCGAATCGAAGCAGCGGCCGTTCCGGATCATCGCGCAGGGCGCCGGTGGGGCAAACGGAAACGCAGGACAGACAGAGCGTGCATCCTTCGACATTGACCTTAAGGGTGCCGAGCGGCGCGCCTTCGGGCAGCGCGATCACATCGACCGGCGCCGGCGCCACCCGATGCAACTCCTGCAATGCGAAACGCAGGACGTCGCGCGTCCTGCCGACCGTCCTGAAGCTCGCCGGATGCTGGACAGCCGCAGCCGGCGTGATGCCGTACAGCGCCGCGCCGAGCGCATCCGGGTCGTCGGTTTCGATCGTGGAAACACGCGGGCCGTGGAGCCCGAGCCCTGCCAGAATCGTCTCGGCCAGCGCCATCGTCTTGCCAAGCCCGACGGTGGCGTGGCGGGGTTTTGCCCGCAACAAGACGCGCAAGCCGGCGGCGCCGTAGGCGAAGGCCGCCACGATCGCTTCCAGTCCGATCTGCGTCACCTCATTGACGCCGAGCGGCAGCACATTGGCGGGAAGGCCCTCGCCGTGACGCGCGAGCGCCTCGATCAACGGCGCGCCATGCTCGTCGTCGTGCAGCAACACGATGGCATCGGCGCCCCCGGCTCCATGGTAGGCCATCAGCATCGCGCGCAATTTGTGAAGCAGCACATCCGCCGGAGGCAACGTGTAGGACGCGGCACCGGTCGGACATACCGCGGCGCATTGGCCGCATCCGGCGCAAACTTCCGCATTGACGATGACATGGTCGCCGTCGGGCGTGATCGCGCCTGTGGGGCAGAGATCGAGGCATCGCCGGCATCCGACGATGTTCGAACGCGAATGGGCGCACAGCTCCGTGGTGAAGTCGATGTAGCGCGGCTTCTCGAAGCTGCCGACAAGATCGCGGGCCTTGAGCACGGCGCGCAGGACGGCTGCCGCATCCCGGGGATCGGCCCGCACGTAGCCGTCGCGCAGGTCGTGCGCCGGAAACAACGGAGTGCCGCCGGTGAGATCAAGGATGAGATCGCAGCGCGAGACCGCCCCGTTGCGCGGCTGTTCGAATATCAGCCTGCCGCGTGAAGACGGCCGGGCCAATGCGTAATCGTCGACCGTCAGTTCGAACGCGCCGAGATGGCCCGTCGCCGCGCGGATGGTTCCTTGCGCGATCGGGAACGTGGCGACGCCGGGAGGCTCCAGCGCCTCCGGCCGGCTGAGGAGGACAGTCACGTCGAGTTGATCAGCCAGCAGGTTGCCGGCCTCAAGCGCGCGTTCGTCGCGGCCATAGATCAGGACAATGCCTGCGCTCGACAGGCTGACCAGCGGAAAGTCCGGCGAAGGCTCGGTCGCAATCGCGAGGAGAGCGGCCATTTTGGGACCTGCGTTGTCTCCCTGCGCGGACCAGCCCGCGGTTTCACGCACGTTGACGAAACTGACCGGAATGTCGCGCTCGCCGGCTAGTTCCGAAAACAGCGGCGCCTCCTGGGTACAGCCGACGGTCAGCGCGGCGTCGTCCTGCAGCGCATCGCGGAATCGTTCCACCTCGGTCCGGCACATGTGACGAAAGGTGGAAACCTCGGCGTCGGGGCACGCCTTTCTAACCGCGGTCGAATCCAGGCGCATCGTGTCCTCGCACGAGCACATCAGGATTTTCCGGGGTCGATCCGTCATTGTTTCTCCCTCTGCCTGTCACAGCCACGGGACTCGCATCGGAAGCTGGGAGCTTATAATTATATGAGAACGAATGAAAGTCGCAGGAGATCGTCTTGCCGCCGACCATGCGCGTCCCCTTTGATCAGGCTCTCGATCTGCCGCCGCCGTTTACGCCGGTCGGGCTTCGCGAGCGTTCGGACGCATTCACCCACGCGCTCGACATCGCCTCGCAACGCGGCGCCGGCACGCTGGTCCATGTCGGACGCTTCGACCTCGCGGAATTCGCGGTGGTTCTGGAACCGGATGAACCGCTGCGCACTGCGCGCCGCGCATTTTACGCCGGCATGATCGCGCTGAGCGACGCCATCGTCACCTGCGCGCCTCCGGGGAAGCTGGTGACGGTCGAGTGGCCGGATGCCGTTCGCATCGATGGCGGCCTGATTGGCGGCGGACGTCTGGGATGGCCGGGAACTGCGAAAGAGGACGAAGATCCGCAATGGCTGGTGTTCGGCGCCATGATCCGCACGGTGTTGATGTCGGGGGAAGAGCCGGGCGCGCATCCGCTGGCGTCGTCGCTCGAGCAGGAAGGGTTCGGCGATGTCGGCGCGACAAAACTGACCGAGGCTTTCGCGCGTCACCTGATGACGGCATGCGATGTCTGTCAATCGGATGGATTTGACAGCCTCGCAGCGCAATTCGTGCAACGGTTGCCGCGCACCCCCGGCGTCATCTACGAGATTGCCGAAAATGGCGACCTGCTTGTGCGCCGGACAGGCGACGCGGACGCCGTGCGCTGCGCGTTGCTGCCGGCGTTGAGTGCGCCATCATGGCTTGATCCGGATCAGGAAGGCCCGCGCCTGTGAAACTGCTTCGCACGGTCGCGCTCGATCCGTCGGATACGTTTGTGTTCGATCCGGCCGCCGAGCCCGGCGAATGGGCGGTGCCGGGCACCTTCCGGTTCTGGAGCGATGATCCGGCGGCGCTGCGGGGCAAGGCGCGCTCCGCGTTTCGCAGCGGATTTCTCGGCCTGCAATCCTGGGGCTGGTCGACCCTCGTTCAGGTCGTGGACGTGAAGGATAGCGAGCGCGATACGGTCGTGGACTTGCTTGCGCACCGTCTGGTCGAGCGGCTCGGCGCGCCCGACCTCGCCGTCGCGCGCGGAGCGGCCGAGGACGAAGTCGCTTTTGCCGAATCGCTTTGCAGCGAGCCGGCGGGCATCCTCATCGCGATCCGCCGCACGGTGGAGGACGGCGAGATCCGCGAAACGTTCCGCACGCTGCGATCGCGTTGCGGATCGCAACCCCATCGCGCATTCTCGTTCGTGGAAGTGGATGACGAACAATCGGCGGAGGAGATCGATCTGGCCGGCGCCTTTCTGGAACGTGACAGCAAATGAGGGATTTCTGGATATCCTGCGGCCACCATCTGCTCGACCGCGCACCGGGCGGCGGGCTGGCCGTGACCGACGAATTTCTCAAGGCTTATTTCATCCGGCCCGAACTGACGCCGCCGCCGGATGCTTGCGCGCTCGAGCGAAAATTGCATGGGGCGCTGCTGGCTGAACCACGACGGCCCATTGATGCGGCCGACATTTCCGCAATCGCCGATACCGATGCGCGGGAAAACTGGCAGCTTGTGCTGGCGTTTCGCGAGCTGCTGTTGCGCCATCCGACGCTTGAGGCCGCCTATCTTGCCTTGATGCGCGGCGGGACGGTGACCCTGCCGCCGCTGTTCGTCAATCAACTCGCTCACGTCATCCTGCGCAACGCGCTCGATGGCTGCGACGATCCGTTTGTGTTACGTGCCGGCGAAATGTTTTTCCGGCCGCAGCGCATCATGCCCGATCAGCAGTCCATGATGGCGGCCGACGAGGAATGGATCGCGAGCGCGCATCCGGAGTCCGTTGCGCCGCTGCTGTCGTTGCTGGACATGGCCGCTGAAGCCAAGGTCGAGATCATGGACGACGCGAATGCCGCCAGCTACTGGCGTCGCAGCGATATGTTCGATCTGGGGCTGGATCTCTCGGCCGCAGGACGCGGTCGCGCAGCCCTCGCCGAAGCAATGACCCGCTGGATCAGGCATCTGCTCGCTGTCGATGTGACGATCGAGCCGCTCGCGGAACTGCGCGACGCAGGTTTCACCTGGTACGTGGGACTTGACGCCGAGGCGACCAAAATCGGGGACCGGCTCTGGAATGACGGATTCCTCGACGACGGCATGGCTGGCCGCGTCGTGGCGCTTTTCCAGCTTGTGTTTCCGGACCATGCGGCCATCATCGACGGGCGGGTGAACGAGCCGGTTTATCTGATCTTGGCGGCATCGCCCGACCGGATCCTGCGCATGAAGCCGCAGAACCTGGTCACCGGCTTGCCCGTCAGGCATCTGGAGGCCGCGAGTTGAGCACTGCCGCGTCGCCGCTCGTGCGCATTCCCGTCGGCGTGGTGATCGAACGCCGCGCGGCGGCATCCGCCTGGGCCGATTTTATCTGGCGCGCGGTCGGCGTGCTGCCCGATGCGCCGGACCTCGAGCCATGGACACGGCTGCGCGCCGAGGCGGACAGCACGCTCTATTATGCCGGAAGCGCCGCGATCGATCTCTACCGCTCGGAGACCGGGCGTTATCGTGAAAACCTGGCTTCCGGTTCGGCCAGCATCTGGGTGATCCTGAGTCCATCCGAAGGTCCGTGGCCGTATGCGGTCACCGCGGTCACGGCCGACTCCGCCGAGGGCGAGAGCTTCACCGATGCGTCGACCAATCTGGTCGAGCCGGTGCCGATGCCCGATGTCATCCGCAGCGCCATTGAACGGTTCATCGCCGAACACCACGTCGAGAGGGAAGAGTTCGTGAAGCGCAAGCGCGGTCGCGCGAATCTCGAAGCGTTGGCGCGACGCGGGCGCGGAGGCCGGGACGAATGACGGACGAGGATTTCCTGAGCCGCTGGTCGCGCCGCAAACGCATGGCGAACGCGCCCGTCCTTTCCGAAGCGCCTGCTTCCAGGTCGGAGGAGGCAACGGACGAGAATGTTCCGCCGTCTTCGACTGGCGCGGCGGATCCGGTCGAGGAATTCGATCTCTCGACGTTGCCGCCGCTTGAGTCGATCTCGGCGACCACCGACGTCACCGCGTTCCTGCGCAAGGGCGTTCCGCCGGCCTTGAGCCGCGAGGCGCTCCGCCGGGCCTGGATCGCGGATCCGACCATCCGCGACTTCGTCGGGCTCGCCGAGAATGCCTGGGATTTCAACGATCCCGATGCGATGCCGGGGTTCGGTCCGCTGGACTATTCGCCGGAAGAACTGCGCGATCTCGTCAGCAGGATCGTCGGGGGCGCCCGGCGCGCGGCCGACGAGATCGAGGACCTTGCAGCGCCGCATGAGGCCATCGATCAGGCTCCGTCGGCGCAGGCTGACCAGTCCCGGTCCCCGGGCGGGGCCGATATCCCGGGCGCAACCGTCGGGCAAGCCGTCCGCGATGTGGAGCACCTTGAGGTGGAGCACCTTGAGGTGGAGCATGTTGCGGCGCAGGGTGCCGAATCTGCTCCGCGTGAACGGCAGGACACCGCTCAAGGCAGGTCTGCTGATGTCTCCCCGGCGGTTCGTCGCACCCACGGTGGTGCATTGCCGCGATAGGTTTCGACCAAAGATATAGGCTGATCCTATAGTTGTCGGTTGACGACCGCGGGCGCCCGGGCCTAGTTTTTAATCGTTCCAGAGAGAAAAAGGTGTCTTGGAACGCTCGCTCGGGAAACAAAATATGCGCGATGCGGGATTAAGTCGGGCAATTCAGGCGGCGGGCGGGCAGGCCGAGCTGGCCCGCAAAATAGGCATTACGCAGCCCTCGGTCTCGAGCTGGAACAGGGTGCCTGCCGAGCGGGTGATCGCCGTGGAAGCCGTAACCGGCATATCGCGCATAGAACTTCGTCCCGATCTTTATAGCGAGTTGGCCGTGGCTGATGAGGTTGACGACGTTGATATCGGTCGTGCCCGGGAATATGCGCTGCTCGCCACGCTGTTGGCGCGCGCGCCGTCGGCCATGTTGCTCGCGCAGATCGCCCGGCTGCGCGGCGACGCGACGCCGCTGGGGTCGGCGCATGCCCGGCTGGCGGACGCGGCATCGACAATCTCTCCCGCTGCCGTTGAGCGCGAATATTTCGAGCTGTTCATCGGCCTGGGGCGAGGCGAATTATTGCCATACGCATCGTTCTATCTCACCGGCTTCCTCAACGAACGGCCGTTGTCACGGCTGCGGCAGGATCTCGCCGCGCTCGGCATCGAGCGCGTCGAGACCAATTCCGAGCCGGAGGATCACGCCGCGACGCTGTGCGAAATCATGGCCGCTCTGGCGGGCGGCCGCATTCCGGCTTCGGCGGATGCGCAGCGTCTGATGTTCGAAAGACATGTTGCGCCATGGACGGGGCGTTTATTCGCCGACATGGAGAACGCGACTGCCGCGAATTTCTATCGCTCGGTCGGTTCGCTCGGTCGCCTGTTTCTGGAAATCGAGGCGGAGGCCTTTACGCTCACCAATTGAGCAAGCCACGGGAGGACTCGCGATGAAGAACGACAACAATGACGGCAAGGCCGCCGTCGGCCGTCGTGGTTTCCTGCGCGGGGTCGGCATCGGTGCGCTCGGCGTCGGCGCGATGGCTGCAGCGCCGCTTGCGACTCCCGCCATGGCCGATAGCGAAACGAACGACGAGAAGCGCAAATCACGCTACCGGGTGACCGACGACGTCAAGGCGTTTTACCGCGTCAATCGTTATCCGGGTTGAAGGAGGCTGCCGTGCTGATCAAGAGAGCACAGCGACAGAATGCGCAAATCGCGCGTGGCGGTTCGGCTCTCGCGACGCCGGCCGAACATGGGCAAGGCTTCGACCGCCGCACGTTCCTGCGTCGCTCAGGTCTGGCCGCCGGCGGCCTTGCCGCGTTGAGCACGCTGCCGCTCGACGCCGTCCGCAAGGCCGACGCGGCGGTGGTGGCGGGGCCGCTGACATCCGGCGCAACGGTTCGCAAGAGTGTGTGCACGCATTGCTCCGTCGGCTGCACCGTCACCGCCGAGGTGCTGAACGGTGTCTGGATAGGCCAGGAGCCGAGCTGGGATTCCCCGATCAATCGCGGCTCGCACTGCGCCAAGGGCGCCTCGGTGCGCGAACTCGTCCATGACGGACGCCGCCTCCGCTATCCGATGAAACTCGTCGACGGGCAATGGACGCGCGTTTCATGGGAGACGGCGATCGACGAGATCGGCGACAAGCTGATGCAGGTTCGCGAGACGTCGGGCGGCGATTCCGTCTATTGGCTCGGCTCGGCGAAGATGACGAACGAAGGTTCGTATCTGTTTCGCAAGCTCGGTGCGTTCTGGGGCACCAACAACACCGATCACCAGGCGCGCATCTGCCATTCGACGACCGTGACCGGCGTGGCCAATACCTGGGGCTACGGCGCGATGACCAACAGCTTCAACGATATCCGCAACTCCAAGACCCAGATCATCATGGGCGGCAATCCCGCCGAAGCGCATCCGGTTTCGCTGCAACATCTTCTTGAAGGCGCAGAGCTGAACAGGGCGAATGTCGTCGTGATCGATCCGCGCATGACGCGGACCGCCGCGCACGCCACCGAATATGTGCGGCTGCGGCCGGGAACGGACATTCCGGTTCTGTACGGAATGATGTGGCACATCCTCAAGAACGGCTGGGAAGACAAGGAATTCATTCGTCAGCGTGTTTACGGCTTCAACGATCTCCGCAAGGAAGTGGAGAAATGGACTCCGGAGGAGGTCGAACGCGTCAGTGGCGTTCCCGGCGCGCAGCTTGAGCGTGTCGCCAAGATGTTTGCGACGGAAAGGCCGGCGACGCTGATCTGGTGCATGGGGCAGACCCAGCATACGGTCGGCACGGCGAACGTGCGCGCGAGCTGCATCGCGCTGCTAATGACCGGCAATGTCGGCAAACCCGGCACCGGTGCCAATATCTTCCGCGGCCACGACAACGTGCAGGGCGCGACCGACGTCGGGCTCGATATCGTGACGCTGCCCTTCTACTACGGCCTGGCCGAAGGCGCATGGAGGCACTGGTCGCGTGTCTGGGAGGTCGAATACGACTATCTGCTGTCGCGGTTCGACAACAAGAAATTGATGGAGACGCCCGGCATTCCGCTGACCCGGTGGTTCGACGCGGTCATCCTTCCGAAAGCCGACGTGGCCCAGAAGGACAATGTGAAGGCGGTGTTCGTGCAGGGACACGCCAGCAACAGCATCACGCGAATTCCCGAATCTCTGAAGGGATTGAAGGCGCTGGAATTGCTCGTCATCGCCGACCCGCATCCGACCACATGGGCTTCGCTGGCGGTGCAGTCCGGACGCAAGGACGGCGTTTATCTCCTTCCGGTCGCCACGCAGTTCGAATGCAAGGGGTCGCGGGTCGCCTCGAACCGCTCGCTGCAATGGGGCGAGCAGATCGTGAAGCCGGTCTTCGAGTCGAAGGACGACCTTGAAATCATTTATCTGATCGCAAAGAAGTTCGGCTTCGCCGACAAGATGTTCAAGAACATCAAGGTCGAGGACAACCTGCCGTCGGCCGAGGACATCCTTCGCGAGATCAATCGCGGAAGCTGGTCGACCGGCTATTGCGGCCAGTCGCCGGAACGCCTCAAGGCGCACATGAAAAACCAGCACAAGTTCGATCTGGTCACCATGCGCGCGCCCAAGGACGATCCGGAGGTCGGCGGGGATTATTACGGCCTGCCATGGCCGTGCTGGGGCTCGCCGGAGGTGAAGCATCCGGGCACGCCGTTGCTCTACAACACCAATCTCACTGTCATGGATGGCGGCGGCAGCTTCCGTCCGCGTTTTGGCCTTGAGCGCGAGGAGACGCTGCCCGATGGCAGCACCCGCATGGTCAGCCTGCTCGCGGATGGATCCTATCCGAAGGGGTCGGCAATCACGGACGGTTATCCCGAGTTCACGCTGGCGAGCCTGAAGAAGCTCGGCTGGGACAAGGATTTGACCGAGGCCGAGATGGCCACGATCAACAGCATCAACCCGGACAAGCCGGACACGGTATCCTGGTCGCTCGATCTCTCCGGCGGCATCCAGCGCGTTGCGCTGATGTACGGCTGCGTTCCCTATGGCAACGGCAAGGCGCGCATGAACGCGTTCGGCCTGCCGGATCCGATCCCGGTGCATCGCGAACCGATTTATTCCCCGCGTGTCGATCTGGTGGCGCAATACCCGACGTTGCCGGACGCCAGGCAGTTCCGCTTGCCCAACATCGGCTTCTCCGTCCAGAAGGCCGCAGTCGAGAAGGGGATCGCCAAGCAGTTTCCGCTCATCCTGTCCTCGGGCCGTCTCGTGGAATATGAAGGCGGCGGCGAGGAGACGCGAAGCAATCCGTGGCTCGCCGAATTGCAGCAGGACATGTTCATCGAGATCAACGTCGCTGACGCCGCCGAGCGTGGCATCAGGGACGGCGGCTGGGTCTGGGTGACGGGCGCCGAGAACAACTCAAAGGCGAAGATGAAGGCGCTGGTGACGGAGCGGGTCGGCAAGGGCGTGGCTTGGATGCCGTTCCACTTCGGCGGCTGGTACGCGGGCGTCGATCTGCGCGGCAACTACCCGAAGGGGACCGACCCGATCGTGCTGGGCGAGAGCGCCAATACGATCACGTCCTACGGGTATGATCCCGCGACGGGGATGCAGGAACCGAAGGTCACACTCTGCCAGATCGTCGCGGCATAAGGAGCAACAGCCATGGCGCGGATGAAGTTTCTCTGCGACGCCGATCGTTGCATCGAATGCAACGCTTGCGTCACCGCCTGCAAGAACGAGCATGAGGTGCCGTGGGGGATCAACCGGCGCCGGGTCGTGACCATCAACGACGGCAAGCCGGGCGAGCGCTCGATCTCGATGGCATGCATGCACTGCACCGACGCGCCATGCGCCGCGGTGTGCCCCGTGGACTGCTTCTACACAACTGAAGACGGTGTGGTGCTGCACTCCAAGGATCTTTGCATCGGCTGCGGCTATTGTTTCTATGCATGCCCGTTCGGCGCGCCGCAGTATCCGAAGATCGGCAACTTCGGCTCGCGCGGCAAGATGGACAAGTGCACGTTCTGCGCCGGCGGTCCGGAGGCCGACGGCTCCAGGGAAGAATATGAGAAATACGGAGCCAATCGTCTTGCCGAAGGCAAGCTGCCGCTGTGCGCGGAGATGTGCTCGACCAAATCGCTGCTCGCGGGCGATGGCGAAGTCATCGCGGAAATCTACAAGGAAAGGGTGACGAAGCGGGGGTATGGTTCCGGCGCATGGGGCTGGCAGACAGCCTACCGTGAAAGCATCACGTCGTGATTGGAACAGTGCTGGACCAGATTGGATCGCAGTGCCGCGGGGGTTACCTCTCCCAGGGGGAGAGGTCGGATTGCGAAGCAATCCGGATGAGGGGATGTGGCTTGTCGAGAGGTCCGATCCTCCTCACCCTAACCCTCTCCCCCAAGGGGAGAAGGAATCGCTCTGCATCTGCGGTGATTCCGTCCGATCGAAAATGCTCTAGCGGGTGGCAGCGGCTGCGCGACCGGCGCAGCTGACAATCGAGGGAGACTCCTCATGGCGTCCATTGCAAGGTATGTCCGCTTCGCCGCCTGCGTCTGGATCGCATTCGTCATCATCGTTTTGGCGATTCCGGCATCCGCCCAGCAGCCGTCCCGCATTGACCCGAATGCGAGCGCGGTGACGGAACAGGGCCTGTTTCAGGAACACAACCGCATCCAGGGGCGCGTCAGCATTCCCGATCAGCGCTCAAGTGTGCTGATACAACCGGCTGGCCAGGACTGGCGGCATTTCCGCAATGTCACGCTGCGCTGGATCGGTGGCATCGCAATTCTCGGGATGCTTGCCCTCCTCATCATTTTCTATCTGGCGCGGGGCATGGTGCGCATCGAAAGCGGTCGCTCCGGCCGCACCATTGTCCGCTTCTCGGCTTTCGAGCGCTTCGTGCACTGGATGACCGCGACCTGCTTCATCATTCTCGCGATTTCGGGCTTGAATATAACCTTCGGCCGCCCGCTCCTGCTGCCCCTGATCGGTTTTGAAGCATTCTCGGAATGGTCGCAGTGGGCGAAGTACGCGCACAATTACCTGAGCTTCCCCTTCACCCTCGGCGTCGTCCTGATTTTCCTGATGTGGATCGCCGGCAACATCCCCAACAAGGTCGACCTGGAGTGGCTCAAGCGCGGCGGCGGGATGGTCGGTCATGATCATCCGCCGGCGTACCGCTTCAATGCCGGTCAGAAGGGTGTCTACTGGATCGTCGTCATCGGCGGCGGCCTTGTCGCTGCGACCGGCTATCAGTTGATGTTTCCTTTCTATCTGACGGGCATCGAAGGCATGCAACTCGCGCACGTCGTTCACGCCGTGGCCGGGGTGTTGTTTATCGCCGTCATGCTGGCCCATATCTACATCGGCACGATCGGAATGGAGGGGGCCTTCGAGGCGATGGGCGAAGGCACGGTGGACGTGAACTGGGCGAGGGAACATCACAGTCTCTGGCTTGATGAACAAAACGCCCGTGCCGGGGTCAATAAAACGCCGCGTCGGACGTCGGCCACGCCCGCGGAGTAGCGCAGGCCGGCCTCGGGCCGTTCCTCGGGTTCCGATGCGTGGACAGATTGTCGGTTGGCGCGAAGAGGATGCGTCAAATCAAAATTCTGGAGCCCGGCTCTGATTCCATCCGAGACCGAAAGACTCTGGCTTTTGGGAAATTGACCATCCCCGCGGAGTTCGCGCAATATAAGGGGCATGGACCCGAGCGTCTCAGCATTTCAACTCCTGCTGACTGGCGACCCCGCGCTGCTTGGGATTGTCCGGCTGTCGCTGATTGTGAGCATGAGCGCGGTCGGCGTCGCTGCTCTGGTCGGCGTCCCCATCGGCGCGTGCATTGCGCTCACGCATTTTCCCGGCCGTTCCGCCGTCATTGTCGTTTTCAACGCGTTGATGGGCTTGCCGCCGGTTGTCGCCGGCCTTGCCGTTTTTCTCTTGCTCTCGCGGTCGGGCCCCCTCGGCCCGTTAGGTCTGCTGTTTACGCCGACCGCGATGGTTTTTGCGCAGGTCGTCCTGGTGACGCCGATCATCGCCGCGCTGACGCGTCAGACCATCGAGGACCTCTGGGGGGAATATCGCGACGAACTCACCGCAATGAATGTCGGCGCGGTGCGGCGCGTCGGAACGCTGATCTGGGACGGCCGTTTCAGCCTCATCACCATCGTGCTCGCCGGATTCGGGCGAGCGGCGGCAGAGGTAGGGGCCATCATCATTGTCGGCGGCAATATCGATGGTTTCACCAGGACGATGACGACCGCCATCGCCCTGGAAACCTCCAAGGGTGACATGCCGCTCGCCATCGGCCTTGGCGTGGTTCTCATGGCCATTGTCGTGCTGGTCAATGCGCTGGCATGGGCCATAGGACGAGCGGCCCAGCGATATGCAGGATGACAATGCGGGCTCCCGGCGCCGAGTTGCCGATCTGTTTTCGCGACGTCACCGTCGAGGCTCATGGCGTGACCATTCTCGACCGGATCACCCTCGCATTGGGAGCAGGGTCGCCGACGGTGCTGATCGGGCCGAACGGTTCGGGCAAGACGACGTTTCTGCGCATCGCGATGGGGCTCGCATTGCCGTCCGCGGGGACCATCACCTGGGGAGGACGGCAGAACGTCGCGCCGGTGCGTCGGGCGATCGTGTTCCAACATCCCGTCATGCTCAGGCGCACGGCCGCCGAGAACCTGCGATACGCACTCAAGGTTTCGGGCAGAATACCGCGCGAAGGCCATGACGCGCGGATCGCCGAGTTGCTGTCGCTTGTTGGACTCTCCGGCTTCGGTGACCGTCCGGCTCGCCGGATGTCGGGCGGCGAAAAACAGCGCCTTGCGCTTGCGCGGGCGCTCGCGCGCGATCCCGTGGTGCTTTTCCTCGACGAGCCAAGCGCCAGCCTTGATCCGGCGGCCGCCAAGGCGGTCGAGGACGTCATTCGCGCCGTCACTGCGCGCAACATCAAGATCATCATGTCGACCCACGATCTGGGATCCGCCAGACGTCTGGCCGGCGACATTATCTTCATGCATCATGGTCGCGTGGTGGAGACCACCGCCGCTTCGACGTTTTTCACTGCGCCGCAGTGTGACGAAGCAAAAATCTTCATCAGCGGTGATTTGCTTGTCTGACCGACACGGAGGAAATCAAATGCTCGCCCGCAGATTGCTGATTGCCGCCGTCGCGGCGTTTTTTGCTTTTCCGGCTCTCGCCCAGGACAAATTCATTACCGTCGCCTCGACGACGTCAACGCAGGATTCAGGACTGTTCGGTCACATCCTGCCGTTGTTCAAGAAAGCCACCGGGATCGACGTGAAAGTTGTCGCGCAGGGGACCGGCCAG
>JBIQHO010000047.1:0-16037 GCA_044508545.1 Bradyrhizobiaceae bacterium
CCGACGACCTGCGCCACGTCGTTCGGCTTCGTGGAGGCGATGAATTCGGTGTTCCAGGTGGTTTCGCAGACGATGCCGATCAGGGCCACGCCGAGGCCGGCGTGGGCGAAGACGGTGCCCCAGGCCGAGCGCGGCAGTCCCTTGGCGCGGCGAAACGATACCGGGAGCGATGTGCGAAACAGGTTGATGCGCTCGGCAAGATCGGAGAGCGCGCCGAGAATCACGAACACGGCCAATCCGATCGCCAGCGGCGCGAAGCTGCTGCCGCCGCGCGTCCATGCCCACAGCACGGCCACCGCGATCACGCTGCCGATTCCGGCCGCCATCAACCGTTGCGAAGCGCCGACCAGATCACCGCGCTTCCACGCCAGCAACGGGCCGAACGGCACCGCGATCAATAGCGGCACGAACAGGGGAGCGAATGTCAGGTTGAAGAACGGCGCGCCGACCGAAATCCGGTTGCCGGTGATGTCCTCGAGCGCCAGCGGATACAGCGTGCCGACGAAGACGGTGGCGCAGGCCGTGGTCAGGAACAGGTTGTTGAGCACGAGCGCGCCCTCGCGCGAGATCGGCGCGAACAGCCCGCCCTGCTTCAGGGCGGAGGCGCGCCAGATATACAAGGACAGGCTGCCGCCGATGAAGGTGCACAGGATCAGCAGGATGAAGATGCCGCGCGTCGGATCGGTGGCGAAGGCATGAACCGATGTCAGAACGCCGGAGCGCACCAGGAAAGTGCCGAGCAGCGACAGCGAGAAGGTCAGGATCGCGAGCAGGATAGTCCATACCTTCAGCGCGTTGCGCTTTTCCATCACAATCGAGGAATGCAGCAGCGCCGTTCCGGCCAGCCAGGGCATCAGCGACGCGTTCTCCACCGGATCCCAGAACCACCAGCCGCCCCAGCCGAGTTCGTAATAGGCCCAGTACGACCCCATCGCGATTCCGAGCGTCAGGAAGATCCACGCCATCAGCGTCCATGGCCGAACCCAGCGCGCCCAGGCGGCATCGATGCGTCCTTCGATCAGGGCGGCGACGGCGAAGGAGAACGCGATCGAGAAGCCGACATAGCCGAGATAAAGCATCGGCGGATGCACCGCGAGCCCGATGTCCTGCAGCACAGGATTGAGATCGCGGCCTTCCATCGGCGGGCTGGCGATCCGCGCGAACGGATTCGATGTCAGCAGAATGAACAGGTAGAAGGCGGTGGCGACCCAGGCCTGCACCGCCAGAACATGCGCGCGCAGCGACAGCGGGAGATTATTGCCGAACGCGGCGACCAGTCCGCCGAACAGCGCGAGGATCGTCACCCACAGCAGCATGGAGCCTTCATGATTGCCCCAGACGCCGGTGATCTTGTAGATCATCGGCTTCAGCGAATGGGAATTCTGGAACACGTTGACGACCGAGAAATCGGACACGACGTGCAGCGTCACCAGCGCGAAAAAAGATGCGCCGACGAACGCCAGTTGCGCCAGCGCGGTCGAACGCGCGACGTTCATCAGCGCTCCGTCGTGCAGTTTCGCGCCGATGATCGGCACCGTGGACTGGATCAGCGCAAGCCCGAGCGCCAGCACCAACGCATAATGTCCCGCCTCGGCGATCATTGCGACACTCCCTGCTTGCCGGAGGCCTGCTCACCTGGCTTGCCGGAGGCCTGTTCGCCGTAGTCGTCCTTCCAGTGGCCCTGCTTCTTCAAGGCGTCCGCGACCTCCTTCGGCATGTAGGTCTCGTCATGCTTTGCCAGCACGGTGTCGGCGCGGAATACGCCCGAACCGTCGAGCGCGCCCTCGGCGACCACGCCCTGCCCCTCGCGGAACAGATCGGGCAGGATGCCCTTGTAGGCGACCGGAAGCGTCGCGCTGCCGTCGGACACCTTGAAAGTGACCGCGAGATCGGCGCCGCGAACCAGCGAACCCGTCTCCACCAGCCCCCCCAGCCGGAAGCGCTGTCCGGGCTTGATGTGATGCTCGGCGACCATCACCGGGGTCGAGAAGAACACGATGGAGTCGCGCAGCGCGTTCAGCACCAGCGCGGCCGCTATTCCGAGCACCACGAGGGCTCCGCCGATCATCGTCAACCGCCGCTGCTTGCGAGTCATGCCGTTTCACCTGCGCGGAAAGCGAACACCTTGATCATCCATCTATCCCGAGCGCCTTGAGCCCTTCGTTGAGCTGGCGCAACCCTGCTTCGTTCTGTTCGAGCGCACGGCGGGCATCGTCACGCACGACGCGCGACTTCTCCGGCTCCTTGAGCACCATATAGGCGCGAGCCAGACGCAGCCATCCCTCGACGTCGTTGCCGTCCTGTTTCAGACGCGCGGAAAGCCGGTCGACCATTTTGTGGATCATCGCGGAACGATCGGCCTCGTTCATGTCGCTGGCCGCGGCCACCTGCTCTTCCGTCGGACGCGGCGCGCCGTCCCCGAACTGGCCCAGCGCCTCCTGCACGGCGCCGCGCCATTGCGCGTCCGCAGGCGCATCGGCCAGCAGAGCCTTCCATATCGTGACGGCGTCGGCGGTCCGGCCGTCCTGCTCCGCCGCCATTCCGAGGAAAAAGCGCGCCTTCGCATCCTTGGGATCGAGGGCGACCGCGCGCTCGAACTCGCTTTTCGCATCAGCGGTGACAATGCCGTTGGCAGCCCCTGCGAGCGCGGCGCCGAGATCGGCACGGAGCTGAGCCGTTTCACCCGTATAAGTGATGACGTTGCGGTAGGCGCGCGCAGCGTCCTCGAAGCGGCCGAGTTTTGCGAGCACCGGCGCCAGCACGGTCCAGCCGCGGCCGTCGGCGGGATGCTTTTCCAGGTGGGATTCGACCTGCGCCACGAGGTTCTCGAGCGGTTGCGATGCATCGGCTGATTGAATGCGCTCCGCCAGCGGGAAATCGGGCAGCTGCGGCGACCCGAGCGGCAGGTAGATCAGGAGCGCCAGCAGCGGGATCCCCGCGAGCGCGCCGACCGCCACCGCGCGGCGCGGCCAGGGTTTGGAAGCCTGTGACGGATTCTCTTCTTCCGCATCGGCGGCCTCCAGAAGCCGCCGGCCGATTTCGACCCGCGCGGCCGCCGCCTCGGGCGCGCCGATCAGGCCGGCTTCGGCATCACGCCCGACTTCCGCCAGTTGATCCCGGTAGACGGTGGTTTCGCTGCCCCCCGGCGTCTGCGGCCTCGCCGAACGACCAAGCGGCCACAGCACCGCAAAGACCGCCCCGGCGGTCATCAGCGCGAACACAAACCACAGCGTCATCTCGTCAGCGTTCCCGTAGCCCGGCGCAGGAAACGGCCGGGCCGATGGGCGGGTTACACCATGACTGGACAATGGACGCAATTGACAATTGCGGCACAATTGGCGGGGAGCACCGGCAACCCTATGATTTCAGTGAAAGTTCGGATTTAGACGTGCGCTTGGCGGGCTTAGCCGGCCCGCGACGACTTGGGCTCCGACGCCAGCGCGTTCTCGGCCGCCCGGCTCATCAGCGTCGAATAATCATGGCCGAACAGAATCTCGCAGAAGCGAATCGTCGCCTTGACCTGCTGCTGGCGGAATGCGCGGGCGCGCTCATCGCCATTGCGGAGCGATTCCACCAGGGTTTGCGCGGCCCGCTCGACGTATTGCTGCAACTCCGAGTAGGTGCGCATCGTGACTTCGTTGATCGCCAGTTCGCTGGCGTAGGTGCGGCACACCGCGACGAAATCGATCAGCGCGGCGGTTTCCTCCACCTCGGTCGGGTCGATCCGCGCGCCGGGCGGAATATCCTTGTCGGGCCGCTGGCGGAGCAGACGCCGCACCCGGCCAGGCACGCTGTCGATTTCCGATTGCAGGCCGTTGGAAATATCGATTCTGATCGCCGCGAGCTGGCGGCCCCAGGCTGAATCGGCGCGGATATCGAGTTCAGTTCGCAGGCCCCGGATGCCATCGTGCACCGCCTTCAAATGCTCGGACACGTTTTCGAAACGGCCGCGGCGGATATCGTCGCGCAGATCGGCTGCGGTCCGCGACAAATCCTCAATCACCAGCGTGACCGCCGCGCCATAAGGCGTCGCCGCCACCCGAAATTCGTCGTCGGAGCCTGAGAACTTGATCGCCAGGCGAATGACCTGCCACGATGCGGCCAGCCGCTGCATCACCAGCGACAGCGCGAACGGGGCGGCCAGCGGCGTCAGCAGGGATGGAACATTAAGCGCGGGCATCAGAAGAGCAATCTGAGGCTCCCCGAGGACCCGCATAAAACCCGGCAGCCGGATGATGAGAGTCTCAAGGGCTTCGCGAGCGTTCAGGACCGCTCCTATGGAAGCAAAATCTTCGGCAACGCTGGGTGCGCCGATGCGGCCGAGCTTCCGCTGACGGTCGGCGCTATCGGCCACCCGCTGGATGGCGGCCGCGGCGGCCGCCTGCAAGGTCCAAGCCGCCGTCTCAATGTCGGACGCCGCTACGGTTTCAGTCGCGAGCGCAGCCTCGAACGCACGCACGGCATCGGGCGCGCCGTCCTGCGCCAGCCATTGCCAGACCGGCGCGAGCGAGGAGCGCCGGATCTGCCCGGAGCGCGGCGCGGACTCGCCCTCGATGAGAAACGGCTCCAGCGGACGAAACAGAAGCCGGGCCGGATCCTCGCGCCGTAGTCGCACGCTATCGTCCGGGCTGCGGACGATCCTGCGAAGTTCCCCGAGCACGAAGCTGGCGACCGCGACGTCTTCGTCGCGCGCCACGGCGCGCTCGAATTCCCGCAGCAGCACCGCCTGCGACTTCGGAGGAAGCTCAGCGAGATAATTCCTCAGCCGTTCGATCGAGGCCTGGTCCATGCCCGTAAATCTTGACGCGAACGATCGCGCGGGCGCCGGAAGGGCCCGTGGCATGTCATAACAGGAGCGGTATTAAGGATGCGTTGAGGCTGGAGCGTCTGCGAAGCGAAGCATGTCCCGAGGCTTGACCCGAATACGGATATTGCTTGGCGTGAAAGAGACCCGTCGAACCCAGAACAGAAGGCTTCGCTTCCGCCGTTAAAGCTTCGCGTCAGCCGTCAAGGGTTATACCCACATCTCAATTACACCCACATCTCAAAAAAAGCGTGCTTCAATATGGGGATAAGCACGGCTTTTAATACAGCCTCGCAGCCGGATCAGCCCACCGCGGCCCATTTGCCGTCGCCGCTCCGGCACGCGGTTTTGCGCACGGTTTCGAGTTGGCCGCCGATCGTGACCGTATGGGAGTAGCCGCGGCATGTCGCGCCCTTCACCCGGTAGGCGGGGCCTGCGACGATATTGCCATGGCGGCCGGACTCCGGATTGCGCCACGCAATCGGCGCGCCGGGGGCGCCCCGCTCAAGGGCATCCATCTGGGCCTGATAGGCCAGACGACGGTCGTCGTCATCCAGGGTGGAGCCAAGTTTGGGTCCGATCAGCCCGCCGAGCGCGGCCGCGGTCGCCGCCGCCGCGCGCTCGCGCGCCGGATCGCCGGCCGGTTCCGCCGGACCGGATAGCCCGGCCAGAAGCCCCTGGCCGTCGGGGCCGCCGGAACTCGTCACGTCGCACCCGCCGAGGGCGAGCGCCGCCGCCACCACAATTAAAAGCGTCTTGGTCTCGCTCATGCCCCCTCCGGCGCCCGCCCGCCGGGTAGATTTCCGCGTCCGGCTGCACAGGAGCCGGCAATTCGGGCGGGACTGCGGCGATGCGGCCAGCCTTCGTCGGCGGTGGCCGACGCGCGCTTCATGCCGCGGGCAGCACCAGTTCGGCCCGCAACCCGCCGATCGGCGCCGTTCCGAGCATCAGGCTGCCGCCATAAAGCGCGGCGAGGTCGGTGACGATCGACAGCCCGAGCCCCGACCCCGGCTTGGTCTCGTCGAGGCGACGTCCGCGCTGCGAGGCCTGCATCCGCTCCTCGCCCGACAGTCCCCGGCCGTCGTCATCGACCACGATATGCAACATCGCCGGCCGGGCTCCGTCGGCGGGGCGGACGGAGGCCTCGATACGCACCCGCGACCGCGCCCACTTGCAGGCGTTGTCGACGAGGTTGCCGGCCATTTCCTCCAGATCCTGGCGTTCACCACGGAATTTCGCCGCCGCGTTCGCATCGATGTCGATGGCGACGCCGCGGTTGCGGTGGATCTTCTCCATGGTCCGGCGCAGCGCCTCGATAACGGGCGCGACATCGGTGACCGTGGCGACGACAGTGAGCCGCGCGGCGATGCGGGCACGCTCCAGATGGTGCGCCACCTGATTGCGCATCACTCCGGCCTGTTCGAGCACCTTGGCGGCGAAGGCGTCGCGCTCATGCGCATTGGCTTCGTTGACGATGACGGAGAGCGGCGTCTTGACCGCATGCGCGAGGTTGCCGACATGGGTGCGGGCGCGTTCGACGATCTCGCGGTTGGCGTCGATCAGCGCATTGGTCTCGCGGGCGAGCGGCGCGATCTCGACCGGAAATTCGCCCTCGAGCCGTTCGGCCCGGCCGGAGCGGATATCGGCGATGGCGTCTGAAATGCGCTTCAGCGGCGCCAGACCGAACCGCACCTGAAAAATCGTGGTCAGCAGCAGCCCCACCGTCAGCGCTGCGAACGTGCCGCCGAGGTAATAATCGAAATTCCGCGTTTCATCAAAAATCTCGGTGGCGTCTCCGGCCACCGTGACGCGGAATTTGCCGTCGGCGCCGAGATCGACCGGCCGCTCCGCCATGCGCAGGGTCTGACCCTCGGGGCCGTCGACATACCCGACGCGGACCCCGGAGGACGAGAGTTCTATGCCCTGATCCTCCAGCGTCGGCAGTTTCTTGTCCCACAGCGAGCGCGACGCGCGAATCTCTCTCTTGTCACGGTCGGTGCGGACGATCTCCCAATACCAGCCCGACAGCGGCAGATCGAACAGCGGCTCGCCGAGCGACTGGAACTGGCGATCCGGCGGCTCGTCCGGCGTCGCCACTTCGGCGATCAGCGTGCGAAGATAGAGATTGAGGCGGCGGTCGAAGGCGCGCTCCGACGCCGAGCGATAGACCGACGACAGCACCACGCCGGTGATGAGCAGGACGACCACAACCCACACGGTCGCGGACAGGAATAGCCGCGTTGCGAGCGAATTCGAGCGACGGGTCAGAAATTCCCTAGCGCGCATCTGGGGGCGGTGTCAGCAGGTAGCCGAGCCCGCGCACCGTCTGGATGATATCGACGTCCAGCTTCTTGCGGATGCGGCCGACAAAGACCTCGATCGTGTTGGAATCGCGGTCGAAGTCCTGATCGTAGAGATGCTCGACCAGTTCGGTCCGCGAGACCACCCGCCCGGTATGGTGCATGAGATAGGCGAGCAGCCGGTATTCATGCGAGGTCATCTTGACCGGATTGCCGCCGACGCTGACGCGACCGGTGCGGGTATCCAGCGTCACCGGACCGCACGTCAGCTCCGACTGGGCGTGGCCGGTGCTCCGGCGCAGCAGCGCGCGGATCCGGGCCAGAATTTCCTCGAGATGGAACGGCTTTGCGACATAGTCGTCGGCGCCGGCGTCGAAACCCTGCACCTTGTCGCTCCAGCGGTCGCGTGCGGTGAGGATCAGGACAGGCATGGTGCGACCCTGACGCCGCCAGGCCTCCAGCACCGAAATACCGTCCATCTTCGGCAGGCCGATATCCAGCACGACGGCGTCATAGGGCTCGCTGTCGCCGAGGAAGTGCCCCTCCTCGCCGTCGAACGCACGATCAACCGCGTAGCCGGCATCGGTCAGCGCCGTCGTGAGCTGACGATTGAGATCGGGATCGTCTTCGACGACAAGTAAGCGCAAGGCGGGCTCCGCTGATTCCCAGCGCGTATTCCGCAAAAGTGGATACCGGTTTTGCGATCAGAATACGCGCGATTGATTGATTGAGAGCATTTCTTATGGCTAACCGGATTCCACTTAGCCGGAAAATGCTCAATGCGCCAAGATGAACCGCTGCCGCGTGAACGGCAAATGAACGCTCGAACCCGCTGATGTCATATTTTTTTACTGCGGACACACCTTCGGGTCACCGGTGCCCGCTCCGGATGGCCCTCAGGTGGTCGTCGAGCCATCGTCCGGCGGCAACGGGTTCAGGAACGCGTCGGTCGCCGCGTTGATCCGCTCCAGGATCGCGTCGATTTCATCGGAGGTGGCGTTGCTGCCGCCGATCAGGCCGGCGATGGCCTGAACATAGGGGATCGACGACACGACGCCCTGCTCGATCGCGGGCGCGACCTTGATGATGGCGCTGACGATGGCTTCCGCGACCGCGAGGCCGGCCTCGATTTCTGCTGCTGTGACCATGTTATCGTGCTCCCGATGCAAGGATCTGCTGGACGACGATCAGCGCCGACTGCGCCGCCGAGAGTGCGTTGGTGATGTCGACGGCCGGATAGGCCTTCTGCAACGCGACCAGATTGTTGACCGCGAGGCGCGCCTTGAACATCGCAGCCTGCAATCGTTCGATCACCGACCGCCTCGCGCAGATGTTGGCTGCGCCAGGCACTGTGCCGGTTCGGCAAAGCGGCAGCGCCTTGTAGGCGTTGGCGGCGTTCACCGCGACGCCATAGGCATTTTCGATGCCGTAGACGGTGTTGAGCGCAACGGCCGTGTTCAGATTGAGCGACGGCAGCGCGACGGTCTGGCAGCCTGCCAGCGCCAGACCGGAGACGAGCGCTGTCGCGACGACGAGCTTTCGCATGGGAACTCCTGTTGTTCGTGGACTTACTTGACGGCGCCGGTCGCGGCGCTGACGGTCGGCACGTCGGGACGCGCCGCCGCGACTGATGGGACCGCCTTGGTGCCGGCCTTGACGTAGAGGCCCCATGCCACTGTGAAGAGCGTGCCGATCGCGCCGATGATGCTGGTCACCTGGTCGGAGGTGACCCATCCCTTGCCGGTAGCGAAGCTGCCGGCGGCGATCAGCAGATAGCGCACGACCTGCCACACCGAATCCGATGTCATGTCTTGTCTCCAGTAATGTTGCGATTGCCTGAGACCGTCAGGCGGCGGGGAAAACCATGCGCTGGGCTTCAGCCCATTGCGCGTCTGTCATGGGGTATGGCTTGCCGGCCTCCCATTGCGCCTGCGCCTTCATCAGCGCGAGGCCCTTCGGAGAGGCGAGCAGCGCGGGCGTGATCCGGGTCTGCGCCGTCACCCCGACGTGCTTGCCGAGGAAGGCCATATAGGCGGCGGACGAATTGTGGCCCGACCACTTCCTGATCGCGGCCGACAGCGACATGTTGCAGTAGCCGGCCTTCCACAGGGCGAACTGCGCAGCCGCGCCATGAACGACATCGGGAAACACGGCGATGTGGTTGGCCTGTCCGTCCTTCAGGACGACATCATCGATCGCGCCCCATTTGCGCGCGTGCTTGCCGCCCCACATCGCGCCGGGGTTGCTATATCGAACCGACGCGACTTCGCGCGCCGCCTTGGGGGCTGCGTTCGGCATTGGATTGGTCCTTTGGGGTGTGGTAGATCGGCTAATGCCAGCAGAAAACTATGCAGACCGCGCCGCTTACCGGCCTGATATCGATGGACTCAGGGCCGTCGCGGTCTTTTTAGTCCTAATTTTTCACGCTTTCCCGAAGCTGATTCCTGGCGGGTTCATCGGAGTTGACGTCTTTTTTGTCATCTCCGGGTTTCTCATCACGAATATCATTGTCTCAAAGAATTTCAGTTTCGCAGGGTTCTACGCTCGTCGAGCACGACGACTTTTCCCCGCGTTAATCCTTATCCTTATTGCGTCGATCATTGCAGGTTGGCACCTGCTAACTCCAGCTCAGTTCGAGGAACTCGGCAGGCAAACTATCGCGTCAGTTTTATTCGTCCCCAACTGGCTATTCTGGTCAGAAACGGGTTACTTCGATGCCGCTGCCCACACAAAACCAATGCTTCACATGTGGTCCCTTGGTGTGGAGGAACAGTTCTATTTGGCAGGACCCGCCCTACTGATAGCAGCGGCAAAATTTCGCATTCGTCCCGTCTGGGTGTTGTCGGTCGCTACGACCCTATCGCTCCTTTGCTGCATCTATTTTAGCCGTATCCATCCCTCGCCCGCCTTTTCCTTTTATCTTCCGTTCAGCCGAGCATGGGAAATATCTGCCGGTGGATTGCTCGCGCTGGTCACACTTCCACGTCATCAAAGTGGAATGTCAACCACTGGATTCAGCGTCGGTCTGTGTGCAATTGTTCTCGGTGCCATGTTCATCAACGGCGACTCTGGTTGGCCGGGTCTGGCTGCTCCTGTAATCGTCGCCGGTTCAATGCTCTCCATCTACTTCGGCGCGACATCGAAGTTCGCACAACAAACACTCGGCAGCGAGACTGCCGTGTTTCTCGGCAAGATCAGCTACCCATTGTATCTGTGGCATTGGCCGATTTTAACGTTTCTGTATCTCAAGACTGGCGCGCCACTTTCAACCTCGCAGGCATCGGCAGCACTTCTGGTTAGCCTTTGTTTGGCGGCGTTTACCTATCTTGTTGTCGAAGAACCATTGAAGTCCCGCATATCGCTAAGACCACTAGCGTGGTCGGCAACTTCCCTTTTGTTTCTGATCGGATTGGCGGGGCTTGCTGTAATGCTCCAACGTGGAATACCGAGCAGATTGCCCGCGTCTTTACAGAACGCACTTGCCTATGAGAACTACGATTTCAAGCGCGATGCTTATAATCCGGGGTGCTGGCTTGGGAACAATGAGCCGACAACGAGCTTGCTTCCTGTTTGCCTGAAGACGGAACGAAAGGACGCAATCGCGGTATGGGGCGATTCCCACGCTGCTCGATTATCCCCCGGCCTACGTGAAGTATTTGGAGCCGACCGAATCTCGCAGCTCACCAGAAATGGATGTGCTCCGTTGCTCGATCTCCCGTCGCCTCCAGCCTCAGGCACTGAATGCAAGAATGGGAATAACCAGATCCTCTCAATCCTAAGGGGACTCAAGCCTGAGACTGTCATCCTCTTGGGCGCATGGCAGAACTACACCACAGACTGGCGCGAAAGCTCAGATTTTTCAAAGATGCTCCGAAACACGATTGAGAAATTGAAGAAAGCTGGTATCCAGAATGTTATTCTCGTCGGTCCAGCGCCTCGGTTTGAACCGACGCTGCCAACAGTAATCGTTAGAGATTGGTCCCATCACAAATGGGGAGCCTTACCTGACCGCATACAAGTTTCGATGCCAGATACGATCAAAATGGATCATGACTTCGCGTGCATCGCTTCGATCGAGGATGTGCGCTACGTCTCACTGATGAAAACGTTCTGCACCGAAGATGGATGCCTCATTAAAAAGCCGGGGTCGGACAGTGACCTTGTGAGTTGGGACTATGGACATCTAACTACCACTGGCGCGATAATAGCCGCACAAACCATCAAAGACGTCAAGAGTACCGCTTCTGGCCCAACTGGATACTAGTCTAATCAATAAACCGTCAGGCTGACCCCGTGGATCGGGATGGTCTTGTTGGTGAGCGTCTTGATCCTCGCCGCAAACGAGGTGCCCGCGGTGCAGGGCTGGTCCACGGTTTCAGCCACCGCGCGGCCGCCTTGGCTATACGCGCTGATGCCGGACAAAGCGGCGGAGGTCCAATGCGCGCCTCCATCGCAGGTCACCTCGACCGTGAGGTCGGTGTTTAATATCACACCCGCGATTGCGTCATATTCCAGCAGAACGCGCCCGTTGCCGACGCTAACATCCGTCGTCTGCGCCGCAGTCACGAGCGTCATGTTGTTCGTGGTACCATAGCGAAGAGGGAAAGCGGTGTTGGTATCTTCTGCCGTGGTCGAACCGGTTCCCGTCAAGTCGGAATGAACATAGGCGCGCGCCGTCGTGCTCGTGACGTTCGGGTTCGATGCGCTTGGCGATATATATGCCGCGAGATAGTAAGTTCCGGAACCAGGCACCGTATATGGCGATGAAAGTATCACATCTTCCCAACCAGAGCCGCCATGGGAATGCGACTGATCAACCACGACGGTGTAATTGTTGGCCGAACTGCGCAACACGATCTTGACTTTGACGGTGCTGGCTATCGTCGAGTAGAGGCCGACCGACACGACCTTCGTGCCGTTCGGAACGGCTGCCGCTCGACTGACGAAGGTATAACCTTGAGCGGCGACTGTTCCGGCCGGGGCGTCTATTTGCGTCTGGGAAGACAACGGGTAAACATAGCCGTTCGACGTGTTCAAGGCGTATCCGCCGGAGGCTCCGGCATTGATGCCGTCGCCGGACTTGTAGCCGTCGGCGAAGGCATTGACGAGGCGGCGACAGCCGCCAAGCAGCTTCGCCTGATAGATCTGGGTCAGCAGAACATTCTGCCGGGTCACCTCGCCATCGAACGTGGTCTCAAGCCCCAGCGCGGCCCGCGCCGCGGATGCATCGCTCGCGCCGAGAACGGCCTTGCCGACCGCCGTTCCCGCGCCCGCGATCGCCTGCCACCGCGCGGCGGTGCCGTCATAGCGCAGGATCGCCGCCTGCTTCGCCGCAATCGTCAGGTCGACGTCGAGCGTCAGGCGGTTCGATGCCGACGACGATGCGCTTTCGTCCAGCAGCGTCACAGGCTGGCTTCCGACATTGATGATGGTGAGGCAACGCCCTTCCGCTCCGCCGGCCAGACCCGAAATGTTACGCGACGCATCGGCACTGATCTGCACCACCGAGGCGGCGGCAAGATCCGGGGGGTCATAGTCGTTCTGATCGGCGGTAATCTGCGCCGGCGAAATCACGCCGGTCAGCGACAGCCCTCGCGCCAGCGTGAGATTGCCGTTGTCCTGATCGATATTGAACGCCTCGGTCCAGCTCGATCCGTCCGGCGACACCTTGAGCTTGAAGGTATCGGCGCCGACCAGGCCGAACTCCGCGCGGCCTGAAAAATTATCCGAGAAAAACACCGACGCCGTATTCGCCGAGCCTTCCTTTGAGAGCTGAACCCGCATGTCGCCGGTGCCGCCGTCAGCGGCATCGATGGCCGCGAACAAAGCGGCATTGGACGTGACCGACAGCAGATTGGGACTGCTCGCTGCCGTGTTGACGCCGAGATGTGCCACATTATCGAGCGACGCCGTGCCGCCCGCGCCCTGCCAGGCCGCGCCATCGAAGACGAACAGGCTGCTGTCGGCCGCCGACCAGATACACCATCCCGTCTTCGGCGCGAGGAATGCCCAGGCGCCGTCCTGCCAGGTCGCGATGGTGTTGTCTTTTCCGGCCCACGCGTCGGTCGCGCCGCTTGCGACCACATGGCGTTCGCCTTCCGCGGGGCTGGAGGGCGGCGCGGCAAGCGTCATGTCGAGCACGCCGATCTGGATCGCCGCGTCGAGAATGCGCAGCGCCTCGTTATGGGTGACGTGCTTTTGCGCCTGGCTGCCGTCGATATACGGCAGTCCGAGATTTGGTGTGTCTGTCATAACAGCGATTCCTCAGGAAATCCGTGTCCCGGACGCGGTGCGGGGTCTCTTGACGCTGCACAGCAGAGCCGGGACCGTTTCGAAACCGGGCCTGCGTTACGCCCCCGGATCAGCGTCGCACCATTCCAAAATGGCGTGCTGCGCCCCATCCGGGGAACGCGTCCCTCTCATAAAACCGCAAGTGTAAGCTCGGCGGGATGTCCGGCGCCGACCGTCGCCGACATTTGCGCGACGCGAACATGCAGGCTGGTTTGCGCAGCGCCGAAATCCGCAAGTTCGTCGGCATGGGCGTAAAGTGCCTCGGACGTGCTGCACGCGACGCTGCGCACGATCGAACCGCCGGAGAAGATGTCGAGCGTGTAGGCTTCGCTGTCCTCACCGAGCGGCACCTCGACGCCCCAGCCGTCGCCGTCGATGCGCGTCCGGCGAATCCACGAGATGCGGACCCCGCCGCTCTCGCGCGACGCCTTCACATGCACCGGCGACAGCGGCAGCAGCGCGGTGGCTTGCGGCGTCACCGTCAGCGCCACCGCGGTCGGATCATCATGGTTTCGTCCGGCGGCGGCGAGCCGCACCAGGATCGGCCGGTCCAGCGCGTTCAATCCGCGCGCCAGCGGCGTGAGATGCGTGTCGAGCAGGACGAACCGCGCGCCCACCGGCAACATGTCGGCGATGGCGTATTCGCTGCCGGCCTGCCCGCGCAGCAGGCGCGATACTTTATAGGTGCCCTCGTCCACAAGTTCGGCGTTGGCGAACTGCAGAACTTCCCAGTCGCCGCCGGCATTCTGTATGGCGGCCGCGTTGGCGCCCGCCAGCACGCGGGCATCCGACAGCGACGCCAGCGCGCCGCCATAGAGCCGCACGCGGAAGACGTTGCCGCAGTCCCACCGGCCGGGGGGTCCCGCCGGCAGCGGGTCCAGCGTTTCGCCCGATGTCGCCGGCGCCGGTATCACCGCGGACGGTTGAAAGCTCGCGCCATCCGGCGAGGTCCAGACCGTCACCGAGGTCGGCCACGGGCTGGCGAAGACGGCGAGCCGCGTCAGGATCGGCGGCTCCGACGACTCGATGGTCGGCAGGTCCAGCACATCGGCTTCAACCGGCCCGAGCGCGGCCGGCATCGCTGGCCGTGTTGGGCGCGGCGTCGACAGCGGCACCGAAAACACCTCGGGATCGATGCTGCGCGCGGTCACCTGTCGCGCTTCGGCATCGACGGTCGCGCTGATTTCGAACAGCCGCCGCCGTCCGTTCACAGTCACCGCGATCACATCGCCCGCCGTCAGCGACAGGCATTGCGGGCCGAGCGAGAACGCGGCGCTTTCGCGTCCCGCCCACAGATCCTGCAGCCACACCTCGGCGCGGCGCGCGACCGCGGCATCGTTGCTGACGACCGCAAGGTCGGAGTGAACGCTGCGGTTCGAGCCGCCTGCGAGCCGTCGCGACGTCACCGCGGAGCGCCTGTAGTCCACGGTGCCGTCGGTAAAGCCGAAACCGGCCTCGCGCGGCAGTTCGGTTTCCTGCGCGCGGGTCAGCCGCGCCGGAGCGCCGTCGTCCGGGAGCACGAGGTCGTCCTCCGTAAATTCGGCGACCGGCGCGCCGCCGCGTGAAAGGAAGCGCAGCGTGCCGTCAGCGGCGGTCGCATCGAAAGCATAGGCGCCGGCAAGCGGCTCGATCATGGCGCGCGGCGACATCGGCCGGTCGATCACGTAGCCGTCGCACGCCTCGCGTAGCGCCGAGGTGTCGGCGCCGGCGATACTGCAGTCCGCGAGCAGTGACGCAACCAGCGCGTCCATCGGCGCGGCGCCGAGCCGTCCGGTCAGCCAGTGCCCGGTTTGCCAGTTCGGTCCGTCGCTCCAGACCTCGGTGGCGGCGGGAAACGCCGGATAGGGCCGCGCATCCCAGGTCCACAGATGGATCGCGGACGCATCGATCATGCGCCCGCCATAGACCGGAGAGACCGGATTGTCCGCGTCCGCCGCACCAAACGCCGGATCAAGCCTGCCGAGAAACGCCTGCAGATAGCGGCGCTGGATCAGATCGTCCCGATAGCCGGTGGAAAAATACGGCAGGGTGTTTTCCGACGATTTGGGATCGGGAAACACGCTCGGCTGGTTGGCGCCCTTGTCGACCGCCGGACAGCCGACCTCGGTGAACCAGATCGGCTTGCCTTGCGGCAGCCAAGCGGTCGGGCTTGCGAGTTCAACGCCACTGATGCGCTCGTGATGCGCCGACGACCACCATGACCTGATGTCCTTGACGCGGAAGGTCCACGGCTTGCCGAGGCCGTCGGTGATCGGCGTGCGGTCCTGCGCGGCGCGCGCGGCGTCATCGGTGTAGTACCAGTCGAACCCCTCGCCGCTATAGACGTTACCCGCGAGATAGCCGACGTCGTAGGTCGAAGCCGCGATGCTCGAGTCGAGATGACCGGCCTCGTCGCGCCAGTCCGCCAGCGGCGCGTAGTAATCGATGCCGACGACATCGATCGCACTCGATGCCCACAAGGAATCGAGCGGAAAACGAACCTCCGACGCATCCGGCGTGACGACATCAGCGCCGTACTCGGTCCAGTCCGCGCCATAGGTCACGATCGTCGATGACCCCACGATGGACTTGACGTCCGCCGCGAGCGCCGTCAGCGCATTGACGGCGGGATAGACGCCGCTGCCCGAGCGCACCCGCGTCAG
>JBIQHO010000048.1:0-4705 GCA_044508545.1 Bradyrhizobiaceae bacterium
ATCAAACTCGCCTCAATCCGCATCTGGTTGCGATTTAATGAGTCGATGACCTAAACCATCTTCTGCAAGGCGTTTTGCCAGAGACCGGATGAGGTCGCGATCGGCATCGCGTCCTAGCACCTCAAACCGAGCCATACCCCGGTCGCTCAGGCGCTCCCAATAGTTCTTGATCGCGCGCTTTTGGGATGCGTTGTTCATAGGCGTCTCCATATATTTCCAGTAATATATCCAGCAACGCCCTCCCTCGTAAGACCTGTTTGAAATGCCCGCCGGCGCGCCGATCTTCCGCTTCTCGCTCCTCGAATGCGGCCGGCAGCTGTGCTTCGCGTCTGCACAGCTACTTCGCGACCAATCTTTGAAATCTATTAAATGCATCCCGCGTTTTCGCTGCAAAGCCGTGCTTTGCTCTAAACGTAAGATCGGCAAAGCCCAAAGCCTCTGTCAGGAAATCCGTTCCGGCTTGAACAACTCAGGACTTCCTTCTGATACGCTTCGACTGCCACACAAGTGCGATCGACGATCGCATTGAGCTGTTGCAGGCTGGGATAGTGTTTAAGATTGATGTCTTTGAGTAATATCTGCGTAAGCCTTTCAGACGCGCCGAGGTCCGGAAACTTCCAACGCGTGTATGCGATCACTGTATCAAAGTCGAACGCCTGTCCAAGGAAGGCTGGGGGTCTTCCTTCTTTTGCTGAATCTCGTTGACATAGGCGATCCGCTTCTCCCTGACGGTATCGAATATCCCCTGCGCAATTTCCAGTAGCGATGCAACATTGTTTAAGTCTCGGCGCAACCGTTCTGGCGTCGACCCTTCGTTCATATAGACGAGTTGGTGATCTATGATTGCCAACGCATCCTGCAAAATTGTCCGCACCTGAATCTCGCCGGCCAACGCGGTAATCAGAGACCAATTCGGCAGGCCACGCTTGAATCCTAATAGGAAGTCTTTGTGATCCTTCGGCATGTCGCCTGCGACCGAGGCAATGAGCGCTTCGCGTGCGGCCAATAAATCTTCCAGCGCCACAGGTTCAGCCGTCATGCCGTCGAAGCCTTGCGCAAATTCCTTCGCAATGTCTTTGCGGCGCGGGATAATGACTTCCGAGATCGGTCTATCATGGCTGATGAGATAGACGATGAAAGCACGGCGCAGATCATCATCAATTCCTTCGTTCGCCAGGAGGTCACGAATACCGAAGAGATCACGCAGATGCTGCCGGTCAAGTGCTGCCATTATTTTGCCAGCGTAGAGATCGGGAAATGAGACAACCTGCATTTCGGCATATCCGAAAGCACCTTCGACACTGGGCGATACCGAACGCACCGTCGGCTCAAAGACGCAACCGCGCAAAACCGGGGTCACCTCTATCTTGATCTGTGTATCCGGCTTTTGGACTGTGAGCTTGGTTACAATCTTTTCGCGGACATTCAGCGCCTCGGTTACCTGCACGCCGCGCAGCCCGGCGCGGATCGCTACTGCCATGCGTTTCATGGCAGCATCAATTGCTGCCAACGAATTTGGTCTTGGCGCAACAGGCAGATAGGTCAGATCGATATCGACAGACAGGCGTGGCATATCACGTACGAATGGGTTTATGGCTGTGCCGCCTTTAAGGGCAAAGCCCTTCTCGGCAGCAACAAATGGAATAGCCTCAACCAGGAGAGCCACCTGGCGCTGATACTGTTCAGACAGGGGCCGATATCCTCCGGAACTGTTATGAGATATTTCGGATCGAGCTTTCCACCTTTGACAAGCATACGTTTACCGGTGCCGAGATCGATGGATGTCCTGTCTATCTGATTGAGCCATGTATGCTGGTGCCGCTCGGCAAACCAGAAGAAGAGTCGCTTGACCTTGATACTCTTGCAGTTGGAAAGGAGACTTTGGAGTCTTCTTGGACTTAATGTTCGCAAGCCTTCGACCAGCATATCGACTTGGTGGAAGCTCTCCCGGCTGGCAATTCATCCAGCAATTCGAGCAGCGCCCGCTCGGGCGTCGAGGCTTTCATCGGCCAATCTGACGGACCCGGCACATCACGCAGCGTGTCGTCCTTCGCGCCAGCGACCGATTTGAACAAAACCTGTGAGCGGTGAAACCGGAATGTCGTTTTGAGCGGGAGCGTTGCAAGCAAACCTGGCGGTGGCGTTGTGCCATATAGATGTATCTTCGAGAATCCGGACGCTGACACGTAGTGGCTAAATCCCCGAAGATCGAGGGCGGTGCGTCCTCCCACAACCAGACTGCTTCCGAGGAGTCTTTGTAACGAGACGACGACCTTTTCCCAGCTCAATTCGCCAAGTGGCCGTTTGTAGGTGCCGCGCACCGGCTGAACCAGCCAGCCAGCCGAAACATATTGGCTGCGCAGGCTCGTTGAATAGCCATGACGCTCCATCCAGCCCGCATCGACCAGAAGGCCTTCGGGCAGGGTCCGTTCCAGGTGGTTTAGCTTACTTGAGTTTTTCTCAGTCATACTTAGTAAAATAGCATATATTCAAACCCTCTTGAAGGTTTGAAAGTGCCTTCAATTACGCAGCATCACTTAGTAAAATCTATAACTTTCAAACTGAAGGGAGTCCTCCCTTGTCAGGGGTCATCCCTCCCGTGCCGGTAGCCTTTGGCGTTTGGCTTGCCGTCCGCCTGAATACCATCCCATGGCAAAGTCATATCAAGCTCATTGACCTCGATCCGGTCCTGCAGCGATTCCGCTTTCTGCTTGCGGGCTGCCTCCAGTTGCTGCACCTATTTTCGGACCGTGTTCTCGAGGGAGCGAAGCTCGCGGGCTTCCAGCCGTCCAAGTGCCTTGTACCGGCGGTCCAGCGCAAAACGCCCCCGTTGATGACGGCGTTCAATGCGCTGCCGTTCCATAGGGTTCAAACGGGGATTACGCCTGATTGGCGCAATGACCGACCGCAACCCCGGCACTCGGTCAAACAGCGCAAAAATTGCGCCCGCCGCACGGGCGAATGCCGTGCCAGATTCCGACTTGTGGGCGGCGTGCAACGACATGCATTCGGCGGCATGTTCAGTCGTCATCTCCTGGCCGCAGCTATCGAGCTTCCACCGCCGCGCACCTTGCCGGGCTGCAAATTTAGCCGAAAGATCGGACATTCCGCGATTGACGCGCTGGTCGATGCGTTTCCTGGCGACGCTTTCACGGTCGGCAATCGTCGCCTTTGCATCATCGACGCTAGCCACCCGGTCCGAGATCGATCCGAGCTTGGTCTTGAGCTCCCGCGTCTTAACACCATCGATCTGCCGGGCGAGGCTATGCACCTTGCCAAAACGGTCGATGACTACGAAATCGCGCCGGTCGAGCGAGGACGTACCCCTTTTCCTGCAGCGCCGCCCGAAATGCCTCCGCACTATCTGAACCGCGGAAGGCCTCCGTAATCTCGGTGCGGCGCTGACCGGGAGCGACCCCGGTCTCATCGGACTGCGCTTTTTCCGCGAGGGTAATTTCCTTCTTGCGCACACGGTCCGCCCCGCGGTCCTGCGCAAGGCCCTCCGGAAGCGGCAGGCCGAATTCATGGGCAAGCTCGCGTGCGAGGCTGCGGAGCTTCATACGGTCGTGGGAAATTTGCACCGCACGCATTTTGGCGGTGTCGATCCGTGACCACACCACATGACAATGCTCGCGCCCATGCTTGATGAAACACCACCGCACGAGCTTGGCCCGAGAGCCCGAGGCGCTGCTCGATGCGGTCTATGGCGGCATCATACTGGTCGCGGGAGAGCGGCGCGGACGGGTTGATCGAAAGACTATAAAAAGGGCTCCTTGCACCGTGTGCCCGCAGCATGAGCCTCCACCTCAGCAAACGACCCGTGCAGGTGATCCGCGACGGTTCCCCTGATCTGCGCCACCTCGATGCGTTCGTTGTCGAACTCATTCATCAGGTGGGTCGCAAGATCATCGCCGCCCGTGCGCTGGTTACCTTTCAGGATCATGGTTCGCGCCCCATGGCCAGAAAGCAGACCGTGCGCATCTCGGCGAGGTCGCGGAACGCGGCGGCAACATGCGGGTCATTCGCATCGACGCGTCCAGCGGCGGTTGCTGTCCGCAAGGTCTCCGCGATACGCCCCAGCTCGCCGAGAACGCGGGCAGCCTTTTGATGGTTGACCGCAGGGCGGCGTGACGCTCGGGTAATGGGCGCATTCAACACCGCACCGCGGATAACGGAAGCCACACTCGCGCCAGCGCGATCCGCTAATTGCCGGATCGCCTCGGCTTCCCGTTCGTTGAACCGCGCCGACAATGTCAACTCGCGTTGACGATTGTCCGACCCGCTCGGCGATATCTCTCTTCGCGCATCCAATGACGCGCTTCATTGGTCGTGATGCAGCGGCGAAACGCTGCACTCGGCGACTCTCCCGGCTCGATGCCTGAGATCGCCGAACGTGCGGGGATACAACGGGGGCGGCTACGGAAGCCCCCTTCGTCAAGATTGCGCGGACTCTCCGCGCACATGCGGTTGCACTGGGTGCAGGGCCACTCATGAGTGTGTCCTCCATAGCCTGCCCGAAGAAGCCATAGGCCGCCTCATGCAGCCAGTAGACGCGGGAAGTCGTGTCGCCATATCCTTGGCAACGATGAAGACGAGCGGGTTGAAGAACAGAACCACGCCTTCGAATGTGCGCTGCAGGGAAGCGGATTCGGGGGGGGGGGGGGATTCAGATTGGCGGGATCGGATACCTTCTCACTTAATAATA
>JBIQHO010000048.1:4715-15947 GCA_044508545.1 Bradyrhizobiaceae bacterium
AAGACGAGCGGGTGGAAGAACAAACCCCCGCTTTCGAATGGCGGGGGCAGGGAAGCGGATTCGGGGGGGGGGGGCGATTTCAGATTGTCGGGATCGAATACCTGCTCACTTATCAATAGCGGTCCGTCCCGCCCATGGCGCTCGACCGAGCATCGCGAATAGAGGGTGGTGTAGTTGTCCCGCTCCAATTCCTCCGTCGTCTTCATGACCCGGAACCCGCCCTCCTTGGCGGGAGCGTAGACCGCGTACACGCCTGCAAGCCGGTCCGGCGCGACCCTCGACATTTTTTCGCTGTCCTCCTTCCTTCTCGGCACGAGTTCGAAGAACCGCCCGAGTTCATTTCCCAGATCAAAAACAGGGTCTGCCTCCGGCAATGTCTCTGCGAACATCTGGCAAAGGATCAGGAAAGCGTCATTGGTCCGTCCGTGCGCCTCCATAAAACGCTGCAGGGTTTTAAGCGGAATCAGATCGGGCGACCGTCCCGATTTCTCGGCTATCCGGTTCAGAAGG
Source organism: Bradyrhizobiaceae bacterium (assembly GCA_044508545.1). Taxonomy (GTDB): domain Bacteria; phylum Pseudomonadota; class Alphaproteobacteria; order Rhizobiales; family Xanthobacteraceae; genus Nitrobacter. Next base: position 5,226 of record JBIQHO010000048.1, read on the forward strand.
GTCGGCGTACCGATGCCATGCTCCTGTATGTAGCGCAGCAGCTTCGCCCGAAGCCGGGCGCGTTCTTCAAGATCGAAACTCGTCTTTGCCGGAACGCGCCGCGACGCGCCAGCCGCCTCACTTGTCATTTGACCAATCCATGACCAGGACGCCAAGGAGCCTTGGCCTCATCTTGCGGCCATGGACATCGGAACACTCTCATATCTTGGCCTCGGCGTCTCCACCTTTGGGCTTGCCAGCTGGCACCACCTTCGGTTCGGCGGAATGGCTCGCCCCTTGGGTCGCGAGCCACAAGGGCATGTTCAAAAAGGACGGCCTTCTGCTGGGAGACTGGACAGGGCTTTTGCCTGTCTATTATCGCGGGTCCGGTCACGCGCTTACCGTCGCCCCAACCGGCTCCGGCAAGGGTACGTCGGCTATTGTCCCAAACCTTCTGCAACATCCCTGGATATTCTTGATCGATCCAGGTGGCGAAACACCGCAGATGCAGGTATTGCTCTGGTTGCTGGACGGCGACAACGTAATCTTAAGCGCCCCAACCAGCTTCGGGAAAAGTTTTCTGGTTGATGCCTTCCTAGCCCGCAAGAAGCCTCAGGTCGTCGTGGTCATCTGCCAACCATCGCGTTAATTGATGAGTGCCGCAGGCGATTTTCACGAACATTCGGCTCCGACTATCGCATTATCACGACGGTGTCGGATGAGTATATCGCTGATCAACCGACCATCTTCGTCCTGACTCAAGAGAGATTCCTGCAGCGTGGAGACGATGTGCAGATCGACTTCCTTTTTATTGATGAGTTCTACAAGCTCGATCCGGACCGCGGTGACCAGCGTTATGAGACTCTGAATCTTGCCCTGTACAAGGCATTGCCGCGTGCACGTCAGACATTCATGGCCGGTCCACACATCCGCGACATCAATCTTGGCGCGCGGTGGAAAGGAAATTTCCGCTTTTTGCGGACCGATTATCGCACTGTAACCGTCAATGTTGTCGACCGGACTGACGGCGAGCAGCGGTTGACCACATTTTTATCTGACCTCAAGGGTGTCGGCGATGATGCGTCACTCGTGTTCACGGCAACGCCCGGGACCGCGCAAACCCTCATGAGCGAAATGCTCGATGCGGACATCAGCCACAGCACAAATCTGGGCCGAGACTTAGGGCAATGGATCGCACGCAACTATCATGCAGAATGGCCTGTAGCTCATGGAAATGAACACGGTATCGCCGTTCATCATGGACGTTTGCCGCGGTCGCTCGGCCAGCTCTTCGTACATTTGTTCAACGAAAAGGAAATTAAAGTATTAATCTGCACGTCGACGCTGATCGAAGGCGTAAACACTTCGGCGGCAAACGTCTTTGTATATGATAAGAAAATAGCACGTGACGATTTCGACTTCTTTTCCTTCGCAAATATCCGCGGGCGTGTCGGGCGCATGATGCGCCATTTTGTTGGTAATGCCTTCCTATATCATGAGCCGCCGGGCGAGATTGAAACGCAGGTCGAAGCTCCCATCCTTTCAGATCCCGGCAATGCGAGCGATTTTTATGAATGTACCGCGCGCCGAGCTTTCACCGGCCGGCCAGGACAGGCAGCAGCGCCTGCCGTTCGATACTGGGATCAGCGCTGAAGTGCCGAGAGATCGGCATCGAGCTACTGCAACGTCTCAGCCAGCGTATCGACGAGATGCTTACGAAAGACCCGAGTTCGCTGCTGTTCAATAGCTTTGCGCAGAAGGATCAGCGCATTGCGATTGCCGAGCTCGTTTTGATGGGCGCGCATGCCAAGCGCACGCCAACCGGCATTCATACACCAAAGCAGGTTGGGTGGGCGTGGTCATAGCTCCTGTTCTTCAAGTCATCGATGTCGGGCTTCCTGAAATGGTTTGCGGGCACGTTCTTCAAAGATGACACTTCCGCCGGCATTGACGCCGCCTTTCAATTCCTGCAAGCGAACGAGTTTAACTTCCCGCGCACTCTCGCCGCGGTCGAGGCACCCGTTCGGCACAAAATGCCCGACGCCCATTTCAGCTACACAGCCTATATGGCTGCACTCGAATGCTGGTTCAGGCCATCGTGGATGAAGGAGCAGGATGAAGCGGGCATTCCGCTCCCATTGGCCGAGCGCCTGTCGCCGTATGTCGGAAATCCTGCGGACCGTCACGACGCTATGAATGCCATCAGAACCATGTCGCCAACGACGAGACAGCGACTCGATGCTATTGGCCATTTTATTCTGGATCGTGCATAGGCCTATCGCTGAGTCTGGGTTCGGTATGTGCAATCTCTATGGGCGGGTCGGCGGACGCACCGTTTAAACAGCCGAAACGCATATGAAGGAACGATGCGGCACTTGCACCGATGGCCGTGCGCCATGCTTTAAGGCCAATGATCACACTGCATAATTCTTAAACGGCGCGACGAGGGCAAAACCTCAATCGACAGGAAGCGATTCGAACTTTCCCGCCGCCGAACGCCGCCGTTTCTACGCTTTACTGCGCATAGGCTACCCTCCACCTGACGCGAAGGCGTACGTTCGGCGGATATGGCGTACTGTGGAGGGCAATCGGCGGTATTTGGCGCACCGTCTCAGGCGATGATGCGAACTATGTCTACTCCATAGCCCTCTAAGGCCCTCCTTTTGAAAGAAGCGAGGCTTGCAGGTCCCGGCGAGCTACTGATCACGAGCCTTGACAAGGCCTAAGTCGAACGCCGGGCTGCGGGCCCCGTCTCTATCGGGCGGCGCGGTTTGGAGCGGCCGGCGCCATGCCATGAACGGCCGGGTAGATCCGGCCCATCTTAGCCAACCACGACATCACGGTCAGATGGGCGTACCAGCCCCGGTATTCGGGATCGTCGTCGATTCCAAGGGCGCGGTCGCCGATCGGCGCATAGCCCATTAGCTGCCGCGCGATCCCTTGGCGGCCGAAGACCCAACAGGCGACGCGGTGCCGGGAGAGCATAACGCAGAGGCGCCCTGCATCGAGGTGGAAGGCGGAGGCATCGGCGCGACCGGAAAGCGGGTGGTGCACGAACATGAAGGGGCGCTCGATTCCCTGAAAGCGGTTGGCAGTCTCGATGAAGATGCCGTCAAGGTCGCGGCCGACGCGCTCGCGCACGGCATTGACCTGGCTCACATGCGCGGCAACCACGCCAATCATGCCAGGGGTCACCCGCGCGATCTTGCCATCGTCCCGCACCCAAGGCTTGCGCATGAGCAGGCGGCGGATAGAGGCGACAAGCTCGTCAGCGATTTCCTCATCTCGTTCGCCGGTCAACTGCGAGGGCAGCTCGACCATGACGACCTTGGCACCGGCGGTCACGGCGTCGAGCGCGGCATCGAATGGCATAATCCCCGCGACCTCGAAGGTGAGGTCGCGATCCGCGCTCATCGCCTCGAACGACATGTCGGGATAGAAGGCGGGCTGCACTAGGCGGACCGTATCGACGTTGAGTCGGCGCGACACCGGCAGCGCCAATTGCAGGACACCAGGGTGCCGCTTGATAAGGGCTTCGGGAGCGGCGACCTGGGGACCGGCGGGGTTGCAACGCCAGCGCTCGATTTCGCAATCGACAAAGGGATCGATTTGACCGGGGTCACCAATCAGTACGTGTTGCGGCGCGAGATTGGCGATCAGCTGGTACCGATAATCGGGCAGCTGGAACGCTTCATCGACGATCTGCAGGTCGAACATCGCCTCGCCGGTATTGATCCAGCTCCACTTAGCAGCATTGCCGACGGTGATGCCCGGTTGCTGCGGGATGTGGGTGAAATCCTCGATGACACGGACGTTGCGATGACCGCGAATGTCGGCGGGAAGATCGAGACCACGCCGCGCGTAGAGGTGGATGGGATAATCGTCTTTGTTGTCGCCAAGCCGGCGGGTGACGTCAAACGCCTGCTCGTTAGTCTGCGTGACCACCATGCAGCGTTGCTCAAGCCGGCGGGCACTCTGCAGCGCGACACGCTGGGCGACGCCGGTCTTACCTGCGCCAGGGGGAGAACGCAGGACCAGGGCGGGCGCGCCCTGCCACTGGGTCTCGAGTATTTCGCGAAGCGCATTGTCGGCGAGGGTCTGGGGATCACTCATCAAACCATCCTTTCCACGTCCGCAAGCAGGTCGTTGGGCCGTGGCTTGGTCGGGGGCGACGGTGCCGGCATGGCGTCGGAGTGGGTCCAGGGTGGGGCGGCAAGCCGCCTGCTCATCTGCACGAATTCACGGGCCGACGCGCCCCAGTCAGGATCCTTCGGACCGAGATCGAGGACATGGCCGATATCCAGCAGCAGCGCCGCTTTCTTGCCCTCCTGGACGACGCCGCTCACGAAGCTGAAGGGACCCCTACGCTCAACGTCCGTGACCTTGAGACAGAGCTTTGGATCATCGAGGTTCCACATCTCGTCGCCAGCGCGCAGATGGAGGCTCTCCTGGGGTGTCGTGAGCACCATCCGGGTCTCAAACTTACGTGGCGCCAGCCTGACCTTGTCCCGTTCGACAATCGTGCCGCGCAGGACCGTCCCGCTTTCGGCGCCGCGTTCGCGCGCGGCATTGTCGTGCCGGACGAAGGCAGCCTCCACGTTGTCGACCGTGCGCTCGCGCGCCACAATCTTGAAGGCCGCAGCCTTGGGCGAGTCGTTATAGGGCAGCCTATAGCCGTCATCCCGGTTCTGCATGAACTGCGCGAAATCGGCGGCTTCATGTTCGCCGAGTGCGTCGAGTGCCGGGTTTTCCTTCCAGCGCGGCTGTGAAAGTAGAGCCATTGCGCGCTGGGTGGCGGTGTAGATCGGGCGGATGACCGTTTCGAGCATCTGCTGAATGCGGCCTGCGTGGAAATCCTGCGCCCTAACGTCGTTCTCTTGACGCGCCTTGTTAAAGAGCGCGACCGCCGGCTGCAGCTCATCTGTGTCGAAGCCGGGATTGGTCTTGGCCCCCATCGGCTGGTCCTCGGCCATGGCGACGGCAGCAAGGATATCGCGGCCGGCGGGCGGCTCGATCCAGGTCAGCAGGGCGCCCAGATGCTCGTCCTCGGTCTCCTGCTGACCAGTCGCATAATGAGCCTTGAGGGCCGCGGTGGCGCTGATCAGCGCCTGCTGGCCTGCGATGGGTGAGCGCTCGCCTGCATAGGTCCACAATTCGCCAAGCCGCTTGACCTCGGCGTCATCGGTGAAGCGCAAACGGTCAGCGAGCGTGTCGAGATGACCGAGAGCGCCGTCCGAGGAGACCCAGATCTGGGGAAAAGTCCCATCGGCGCGGCAGCGGGCGTAATAATCTTCGAACTGAGGCAAGAGCCAACGCAACAATTCATACTGGTCGTCACGTCGGCGGGGATCGGGCACAACCTTGATCTGCGGCGCGACACCAAGGCGGCCGATCGCCACGGCATGGACCGAGGTGTCTTCACCCGCCATCGACAGCATCGTCACGATGCGAGCATGTGGCTGGATAAGCACCTGACGCTGGCTGACAATGGGTACCGCCTGGCCCTGTTCGAGCGCCCGCATGCGTGCAACGACGCTAAGAAGGTCAGCCATTGGCAATCCTATCGAGTAGCGCGGAGGCAGCCCGCAGTTCCGCGGCAAGGACGGCTTCAGCGCGGTTGTCGGGAGGCCGGCCACTGCCGTTTAGGAGGTCCATGGCGCGATTGAGCGAGCCGGCCGCCGCCAGTTGCTCGGCCGCCTGGTCGCCGAGGATGATCGCGTTGCCTTGTACCTGCGCCTGGGCGCGGCAATGCTTCCAGAGCGCGCAGTGCTCCTTGCAGGTCGAGCAATAGTGGTTGGGCAGAGCCTCGATGACGGCCGGGTCCGCAAGGGACGTGCGGGCCGGAAGCATATGTTCGATCTGGTCGAGATCGCTGGGCGCTGCGGTAAGGGCGCGGCTCAGCGAAGCGAGTTCGGATTCTGCCCGCTGCGCCGCAAACAGCCGCGGGGTGAATGAGCCGGGAGCCTTGAGGATCATGTCTACGCGGTCACCCGCAAGGTCGGCGGAGCGCCCCGCCTCCTCCAGCAGCTGGTGTAGCGCCAAGGTGCCGACGACAGCCTCACGGCAGGCCGAGCGGACATGGGCGTTGTTAGTCTTGCCGCCACGATCGGCATAGGACTTGATGACGCCCGCCCGGTAGAACGGCTCTTTATCGCTTGCCACTAAATAGTCGAGCTCGATAGCGTGAGTGACGCCTACAATCGTCAAGCAGAGGCGCGGCTTGAGGATCAAGTTGGGAGCGGTGGGATCACCTCGCAGCTTGAGGTCGATCAGGCGGCGGGTCTCGCGTTCACGGCGAATGCGATCGACCTGAGTGTCGCGCGGCGCGAGATCGGCGACGTTGACGATCTTGGCGTCCAGCGGGTCAAGGTGCCCCTTCTCGCGGTAGACCGTCAGCAGCGATCCGCCCGCATTGGAGAGGAGACGGCGTTCGAAGGCCTGGGTCAGGGTCATCGCAAAGGGCGACATGACGTCGGGCGGTTCACCCAGCACCTGCTTGATGACCTCGTTGGGCGTGAGCCCTGCGATGATGATGGCCCGCAGACGCGTGCAGTCGGCGTTGCGTGCCACACTCTCGATGCCGCGGGCTCCCACCTCGACGGGAGTCAGTCCTCCACGCAGCTGATGAAGGCGTGTGTTTTCGGGGGTCATTTGATCGCCCTCGCCGACGCGGCTGTGTCGATAAGGGCGGGCCTACCCCAGAGACGCACTTGAGGGCTCGCGTTGGCGAGCCTGGCGCAGGCTTCGCCGCGTTCGGCATAGTCCGCGTCCTCAAGGACCGTAAGCTCGGCGCGAGCCGCGTCCGTTATCCTGTCGGGGTCGACAAGCTTACCGGTTTCCGTCGCGCCGGGGATGGCGCGAGCGATCGGGAATAACAGGCGGTCGATGTTGCGCGACTCGGATGCCCCAGCTTCGCGCAGTTGCTTAAGGCGCCGGGCCAGGCTCTCGGCGATGCGGAGGTGGTCGGTGCGCATGCTGCGCGAACCAACGATCCGTCGGTCGAGGCTCCAGGCCGAGCTGCAGAGAAGACGGGGTATTGCGGTCAACTCCGCCGCGTTGATGGCCGGAACGATCCAAGCGGGCTTAGCTGCGATGTTGCGCCGTGCGGCGTTTTCCTCGTCGCGCCGCAGGCTGGCAAAGCGCGACGGCGACGGACGGATGCCGGTAAGGGCTTCAGTAAGGTCGGCAATAAGAGCCGGTGGGGCTGGCACGCCGAGGTCATCAAGGGCATCGAGAGCGAGCTCGCGGAGCGGCTTGGACGGTTTGCGGCCTCGCGGCGCTGCGATGTCGCGGGCCTCGAGTTCGGCGAACCGCAACTGTTCGGCAAGGCTTTCATATTCGGCGTTGAGTTCCGATATCCTTGCCTGAGCCCGTTCACGGCTAGACGCATCGCCTGAACCCAGCGCCTTGGCGAGGCCGGCATAAGCCAGCTGCAGCCTTTCGGCATTGCGGGTGAGCTTTTCAGTGATGGGTATCGTGCGGGACATGGAAGCTATATAACATTCCACGCTCTTCCACGCAATGCCATGCTTTTGTCCCGCGAAACATCCCTTGGTCTCAAACATATTATTGCACAATCTGCCGATATTGCCTATTTTGCTCATGCAAGGAGAGCCCAGATGAAACAGAACCAGCAAAGGGCGGTGTTAACCGAAGCGATCGAGGCCAAGGTCCACGGCCTCGACATGAAGGCGCTAATAAAGCTCGCCGCCGACCTCAAGATTCTCCTGCCCAAGGACGGAGCAAAGCCGCAACGCCAACGTCCCCCCGCGCCCGCCCAGACGGGCGGTCCGACTGAAAACGTGCTTGTCGGCAAGGGCATCGGGCGCATGCTTCCAGCCCGGGAAGGCGCCCGCCGGCTTGATCAGATCACAATCGACGACGATGCGACTGACTGGGCCAAGAGCGAACTGGTCGGCGCAGGGGAGGTGGTCTCGCGGCTGAACGTGGCGCGGGCGACGCTCGACAATTGGCGCAAGGGCAGCAAGGTCGTCGCCCTTCGAAAGGGGCTGCGCAATTATGTTTACCCGTTGCGCCAATTCGACCGGCGCGGCCCCATAGAAGGGCTCGACAAGGTGATGCCCAGGTTCTCTTCAGCCGAAGAAGCCTGGGAGTGGCTGGTGACGCCAAACCGCGTGACCGGCGGCAACGCGCCCATCGATGAGCTCAGGGCCGGGAAGCGCGACGCCGTGGTGAGCGCTGCCGAAGGTGCACTGGACTACTCGTGAAGCTTGTCGCCCAAAGAATTCGCGAGAGGATTATTACGGCGCGGGTCAGCGATTGGCCGCGCATCCTGCCAACGCGCTACCGTGGGCAGCCCGCCGGGGCGGGATACGGTTCGAGCCGCTTTTCGAGCCCCTCGCACCAGTTCACGATTCTCTATGCGGGCGAGGATTTCCCCACGGCCTTCGCCGAAGCGGTCGTTCGCGATCGCTTCGAAGGCAAGCAGCGCCGCTTCCTCTACCGCCCGCAGCTTGATGCACTGTGCGTAACGACCATTTCGTCGAGCCGCGAGCTGGCGCTCGTTGACCTCACGGGCGCGGGCGCCTTCGAGCTGGGCATCGACACCGACGCGAACCGGGCTCGTGACCATGGCCAGGGCCAGCAGTTCGCCGAACTTTTGCATGCTCAGATGACTGACATCGACGGCATCCTGTTTGCCTCTCGGCTGACTGATGCCCGGTGTATCGCGATTTTTGAGCGGGCGCTGCCAAGCCTGTCGGGCAGCATCCCGGTTCCCCTGCTGCAGGCAGCAGAACTCGTGCCCGAACTTGAGCGTCTTAAGATCACTGTTCGCCGCGAGCGAAATTTTAGTCTATCCTGAGCCGCAATGGCGTTGCCAGGGCGAGAGGGATACGTGCGAGCACGCCTGAAGATCGGTTCACCTAAGCGAAACAAGCGGCTCCAGACTGGATGGGAGGGGTTCTTTCCCTATTATGCGGGTTTCCCCGAGCAGTTTGTGAGCAACATCCTTCGGAGCGCCAAGCTCGAGGCCGATGCGGTCGTGCTCGATCCATGGAATGGCAGCGGGACCACGACCTACGCCGCGAGCCAATTGGGCCTCAAGTCGATCGGGATCGACCTCAACCCGGTGATGATCATCGTGGCGCGGGCACGGCTGCTGCCGCCGAGCGAAGCCGATCATTTGCGGCCGCTAGCGGCGGCAATCCTGTCACATCTACGCAGCTCGACCGTCGCGATCAATGACGACGATCCCCTGCTCTCTTGGTTCCAGCCTGCTGCCGCACGGCTGGTCCGAAGCATTGAGCATAATATCAGACGCACCCTTGTGGGCGGCATGACTAGGTCGCCCGACGGCATTCACCTCGACAAGATCTCGGGAACGGCGGCCACGCTCTATGTCGCGCTCTTTGCCGCCTGCCGCCGGCTCGCCTTGTCCTTGCGCTCGTCCAATCCAACCTGGATCAAGTTACCCAAGACCGATGATGCGCGTTTGGACCCAACCGTCTATGCGATTGCCCACCAGTTCGCCGCCAATGTGCGCGGCATGTCGGAGGCGCTGGCCGCCAAGCAGCTCATCGAGGATGCGGCAGGCGACGAGTTCACGGCCGGGACAAGCACGATCCAGCTCGCCGACACTACAAAAATGGCCCTTGGCGCATCGAGCGTCGACTTCGTACTGACCTCGCCGCCCTATTGCACGCGGATCGACTATACAGCGGCCACCCGTGTCGAGCTCGCGGTGCTTGCCCCATTGCTCAAGGTGAAGCCGCGCGAACTGGGCAGCCGGATGATCGGCTCGGTCCAGGTTCCCAAGGCCACAATCGAAATCGACAAGAGCTGGGGCCGGACCTGCGCGACGTTTCTCGATGCGCTCAAGGCGCATCCTTCCAAGGCGTCGGCTGGCTATTACTACAAGACCCATCTCGACTATTTCGACAAGGTGTCGCGCTCGCTTGGGCGGGTCGCGACCGCGCTCAAGCCGGGCGGACGCGCCGTCTTTGTGGTTCAGGATTCCTACTACAAGGACATCCACAACGATCTGCCGCAGATCCTCAAGGAAATAGGCACGAGGGCGGGGTTGACCTTCTCAAACCGGAAGGACTTCCATCTCCGCTCGATGTCCGACATCAATCCGGGCCGCAAAACCTACAAACGTCCCTCGGGCGCGACGGAAGCGGTGGTCTGCTTTACCAAGCGCGGCTAGGACGGCTGGTCGGTCGAAAAGCCGCCTGAAACAATCAAGGCCGATTTCCCGTTGCCGGTCTCTCAGTGGAAGGTTTCGACCGCCATGTCGATAAAGTCATAACGCGTCACGTCGGTGATAATCAGATTATATTTGCGCACACGCCAATTCTCATCGGATAGTATGATCGGAAACATGGCTCGTCTGTCCTTTCGGAAAAGCCGCCTTTCGCCGACTACAAGGTGACCGGAAGGTCGATCGCACAGTCAGTTTGGGATGCTCCTCCTCTTGGACCCGGCGACAGGTCGGGCCGGAGACGCCCTGCCCAAAAGGCAATCACACCAGACAGGCGACGTAAGAGGCCGCCAGGCTCATCCCCCATGTTTGCGCAGATACTCTTCAAAGCTCGAAAAGAGCGCTTGGCCCTTCGCCGCATTGATCTTGCCGAGGCTTGTCTTGCCGATGCGATCCTGGAGATAGACGCACAGGTCCGCGAAGCGAGCGAGACTCACCAGTTCCCACTGGGACCCGAACTCGCGCTTGATGGAGGCGTAGATCACCGCCGGCTTGAAGGGTGTGGCCCGCCCAGGCCCGGC
>JBIQHO010000473.1:0-2108 GCA_044508545.1 Bradyrhizobiaceae bacterium
GTGGCAACCGATGCCGGCCATCGCGCGGCTGCCCTCCGGGACAACCGTGGAGGTGTTGTGAGGACATCCCGAGCAGAAGAACGGCGAACGAACCGATTTGATCTGCGGCGTCGTCGCGACCTGCTCGAAACTCTCAAGACGCGCGACGCGCTGGGCGAGCGCGGCGTTGGCCGCACCGAACCGCTCCAGCCGGGAGACGATCGCGCGCGCAACCAGCGTAGGAGACAGTTCGCCCTTGCTCGGTAACAGCGTCGCGCCGCGCTCGTCGCGCTTTCCGACCACACTGGGCCGGCAAGACGCATCCATATTGTACAGCGCCTGCGTGAACTGCTGCTCGATGAAGCCGTGCTTCTCCTCGACGACCAGCACGTCCGCCAGCCCCTTGGCAAAGGCCCTGGCGCCCTCCACCTCAAGCGGCCAGGTCAACCCGACCTTATAGACGCGCAGTCCCAATTCCTTGCAGCGCTCATCATTGAGGCCCAGATCGGCCAGCGCCTGGCGGACATCGAGATACGCCTTGCCCGTCGTCAGAATGCCGAACCGCGCCTTGGGAGAATCCAGAACCACACGATCGATCGGATTGGCCCGGGCAAACGCCGATACGGCCAGCATCTTCGGTCCATGCAGCCGCGCTTCCGCCTCAAGCGGCGGATCGGGCCAGCGGATGTGCAGGCCGCCGGGAGGCATTTCGAAATCGGCGGGGATGACAAACTGACACCTGTTCGGGTCCACCTCAATGGATGCCGAGCTTTCCGCGGTTTCCGAAATCGCCTTGAAGCCGATCCAGCAACTGGAGAAGCGTGACAGCGCAAATCCGAAAAGACCGAAATCGAGATATTCCTGCACCGTGGACGGATTCAGGATCGGAATCATCGACGCCTGAAACACCTGCTCGCTCTGGTGCGCCAGCGTGGACGACTGACATCCATGATCGTCGCCGGCAATGGCGAGAACGCCGCCGTAACGCGATGTGCCGGCGGCATTGGCGTGCTTGAGCGCGTCGACCGAGCGATCGACGCCCGGCCCCTTGCCGTACCAGATGCCGAACACGCCCTGAACTTCGGCTCCCGGGAAAAGCCCGACCTGCTGGCTTCCCCAGACCGCGGTCGCAGCCAGGTCTTCGTTCAGTCCCGGCTCGAAGCGGATATTTTCGGCGACGAGATGGGAACGGGCGCGCCATAGCGCGTTATCGTAGTTTCCGAGCGGCGAGCCCCGGTAGCCGGAGATGAAGCCGCCGGTATTGAGCCCCGCGCTCCGGTCGCGGGCCCGCTGCATCAACGGCAACCGCACCAGCGCCTGCACGCCGGAGAGATAGATGCGTCCACGTTCGAGCGTGTACTTGTCATCGAGCGAAACGTCGGGGAGGGTTGCTTCCTTGAGCATCACCGATCCTTCTTGTTCTTGCGTGATCGACGGTTCAGTATACCGCCAATCCTTTGTGTGTCGCGCACTTACGTCTGCCGGGCGGCAGGGCGTACCGACGCAACGACATCTTTCAATGCGATACCTGCCTGCTTGCGGTCCCACGTACCCGGCGTGGCGCCCCGCACCCGCAACTCGGCCTTCTTGACCTTGTTGGTCGGCGTTCGCGGCAGCGCCTGCATGAACTCGATATAGCGTGGCACCATGTAATGAGGCAGCGTCGCCGCCAGATGGCGAAGCATATCTTCCTCCGTGACCACGGCATCCGGCTTCAGAACGAGACAGATCTTGATCTCGTCGTCGGCCTCGAACTCGGACGCGACGCCGACCGCGGCCGCTTCGGCTACCGCCGGATGCGCGGCCGCCGCCGCCTCGATATCATAGCTCGAGATGTTTTCCGCGCGGCGGCGTATCCGATCGCCGAGGCGATCGACGAAGTAGCAGTAGCCCTCGCTGTCGAGATACCCAATATCCCCGCTGTGAAACCAGAGATTGCGCCAGGCTTCCAAGGTCTTCTCGGGCATCCCGATGTAGCCGCTCATGAACACGAACGGCTCCTTCGGCCGGATCACCAGTTCGCCCGCCTCGCCGACCGGCAGTTCGGCGTCGGTCTGCGGATCGACGACGCGCAACTCGACCCATTCCTCGCTGATCCGTCCACACGACCCCAGCCGCAGCGGTTCATC
>JBIQHO010000474.1:0-2102 GCA_044508545.1 Bradyrhizobiaceae bacterium
CGAGCGCCCGGCTGCGCGATCTGCTCAGCGAGGGTGGCGTCACCATCGCCAATATCGGGCCCGATAAATATAACGGGCGCGTTCTTGCCGATGCAGCCACGGCGCGAACGCCCGACGTTTCGGCGGCGATGCTGGCGGGCGGTTACGCCCGCTCCTATCACGGCGGTCATCGCGGAAGCTGGTGCGATAGCGCCAGGCGGTAGCTTGCGGCTTGGCTCGACGAACCTTCGCTGACGACAGCGGCTCTCGGTCAGTGTTCCGTCACCACCACCGGCGTTCCGATCGAAACGCGCCGATAGAGGTCGTTGATGTCGTCGTTGTACATGCGGATGCAGCCATATGACACGAAATGACCGACCGACTGCGGCCGGTTGGTGCCGTGAATGGCGTATTGTCCGCCACCGGACAGCGTCATCGCCGCGACGCCCATCGGATTCGACGGAGAGCCTCCCGCAATCACGTCCGCAATATTCGGGTGGTCGCGCTTGACGTCCGCCGGCGGCGCCCATGCCGGGTCGCGATATTTGCCTTCGATCTGCGCGGTGCCGGACCATTGCTTGCCGGCCTTGCCGACGCCGACGGGATAGCGGATCGCGCGGTCGGAATCGACGATCAGGTAGAGCCGCCGCTCATTGGTCTTCACCACGATGGTGCCCGGCGCGTAATCACCATGGTAGTTCACCGCCTCCGGCCGCGCCTTGGCCGGCGCGGTCATGAGCAAGCCGGCTCCAATCGCGGCGGCCAACGCCCCCACAGTCCTCGTCAACATCCCATGCTCCAAGGCCGCACCGCAGCCGCGTCTGTCAAATTCGGAAGCGTCCCGGCCACATTCGCCGCCAGCGCGCCATCACCCTGCGATTCGAATACACCGTCTCGGCCATTCAAATAAAATTGCCTGAACAAAGTAAACGACCGGGAAACAACATCGGAAGGCAGAACCGCTGCCCAAGCGGAGACACGTGCAGTGCGGAGACACACGTGCAGTCGGGGTCGTCCGTTCGGAAGCATAAAGCGCGCGAACCCGCCGGTGAGGTGGGGGCAGTCACCGGCGGGCCGGGAGTAGACGGGAGACCTCGGGGGAAAGGCCCGTCCAGCCGGTTAATGTAGTCGATGACGAGACGTTCCTAATCCAACGACACAAAAACCTGCCTGTCGGCAGGTCACGTTTTTGCGGTTTCCGCAGATCTTCTCCCGACGGTAGCAGGAGGGGGATCGCCAAAACCGCTATCCTGCCCGCGCCAGCGCGCCGTCGATCATCGCGATGGCATTCTGCAAGCCATAGACCGCGACGAACGAGCCGAAGCGCGGCCCTTTCTCCTGTCCGAGCAGCACTTGGTAAAGCATATTGAACCAGTCGAGCGAGACGCCGGGGCGGCCGTCCCTGGCCAGCTTCTTGTGGTTGAGAAAGGGTTCGCGCCGGCCGATCTCGTAGACCACATTCTGAATGTCTTCGGCCGAGGCATCTTCGGGCAATTGCGACAGCGCATCGCGCAGGTCGAACAACGCGGCGCGCTCGCTCCCCGTCGGCTCGCGGAATTTTTTGGCCGGCGCCACGAAGTCGCGGTAATAGTTGATGGCGTAGCCGACCAGAGCGTCGAGCTTCCGATGGGTCTGCGGCGTGACGCCGGGACGATAGCGGCCGATGAAGCCCCATAGTGTTTCGGCATTCTCCGCATTCGACGACGACACCAGCGTCAGCAGTAACTGGAACGTGACCGGCATGTCGGCCTCCGGCGGCCGGCCGGAATGAATATGCCAAACCGGGTTGGCGAGTTGCTGTCTTGCATCCTGCCGCGGATAGCCTTCCAGGAACTGCTGGTAGTCGTCGACGTTGCGCGGGATGACGTCGAAATGCAGCCGCTTCGCCGCCTTCGGTTCACGGTACATGAACAGCGACAGCGATTCCGGCGAGGCATAGCGCAGCCATTCGTCGATGGTCAGGCCGTTGCCCTTCGATTTCGAAATCTTATGGCCCTTGTCGTCGAGGAACAGCTCGTAGTTGAAGCCTTCCGGCGGCGCGCCGCCGAGCGCGGAACAGATCTTGCCCGACAGCTTGACCGAATCGATCAGGTCCTTTCCCGCCATTTCATAATCAACGCCGA
>JBIQHO010000475.1:0-2101 GCA_044508545.1 Bradyrhizobiaceae bacterium
CCGGCCCCCCAGCGACAACGCGCGCTCCCTCATCGACGCCTTTTGCGATCATTGCCTGCACTTTTTCGTAATGCGTCTGCGAAGCAAGCGGGCCGATATGCGGCCCCTCCGCCGCCGGATCGCCAACAGATGTAGCTGCCGCCACGCCTGCCGCAATCGATACGGCCTCATCATAGACCGAACGCTCCACCAGCATACGGGTTGGCGCATTGCAGGATTGGCCGGTATTCTGGAAACAATGACGTACGCCGCGCTTGATGGCATTTTGCAGATCGCTGTCGGCAAAGACGATGTTCGGCGATTTGCCGCCAAGCTCCAGCGAAACCCGCTTGATCGAGTCGGCGGCTGCCTTCTGCACGGCCACTCCCGCGCGCGACGAACCGGTGAACGACAGCATGTCGATATCCGGGTGACGCGACATCGGCCCGCCAACCCCCTCGCCATCGCCATTGATCAGATTGAAAACGCCAGCCGGGAATCCCGCATCGTGGATCATTTCCGCCAGCAGCATAGATGACAGAGGCGCGACTTCCGAGGGCTTCAGCACGATGGTACAACCCGCAGCCAGTGCAGGCGCGACCTTGAGCATGACCTGATTCATTGGCCAGTTCCAGGGTGTGATAAGGCCGCAAACGCCGATCGCCTCATAAACGATCCGCTCATGCGGATTTCGTGCATCGAGCGAGTGCTCGAACTCAAACGACTTGAGCGAGCGTATCGCGTCTTTCAGATGCGCCGCGCCGGATCCTGCCTGCGCATTGAGAGCCAGTGTAGCTGGCGCGCCCATTTCCTGCCGGATCAGATCGGCCATCTCTCCTGACCGGGACTGATAGATGGCCAATAGCTTTTCCAGCAGCGAAACGCGTTCGTTCCGGCCGGTCGTGCTCCATGCCCCGAACGCAGTCCGCGCTGCGGCCACGGCCGCATCGACGTCGGCGCTCGAGCCGAGAGAGATGGTCGCAAACTGCTCCTCCGTAGCCGGATTGATAACAGGATAGGAGCGCGGCGAAGAGGGCGCCCGCCAGGCACCGTCAATATAGAAATCTCGTCTGTCGAGCATGAAACTCTCCTTACTGGAATCAAGATCTTTAGTGGCAGAGGGCACGCAACGCGTCGTCCTCATCGCCAAGCCAAAGGGAAAGTGACAAAATCCGTTTGAAGTAGCGGCCGAGCGGATTCTCTTCAGCCATGCCGATCGCACCATGCATCTGGATGGCTTCCTGTGAAACCTTCCGGCCGCATTGGCCGATGATGTACCTTGCTTCCGCTACCATTTTGCGGCGGGCTTCATCATCGGAAGACTCAAGCATGGTCGCCGCCGCGTCACTCATGGTCTTCGCCTTTGCGAACATGATCTCCATGTCTACGAAGCGGTGCCTGAGAGCCTGATTAACCGACAGCGGCGCGCCAAACTGCCTGCGCACACCGAGATAGGATCTCGTCATATCGATCATGGCGCGCATGGCGCCCACCGCTTCCGCCAACAGCGAAACGGCCAGGGCATCATACATCTTTTCCAAAGCACGCTGAGCACCGGCCCCTTGCGCCATGATGGCTTCCTCGCTGAGCTCAAGGTCTTCGAGGCTCAGATCCACAGCGCTGCTGCCATCGATCAGGACCCGCGAGGTCATCGACCCGGCAATGCTTTCACGGTCGATGATGACAAGAACGGTCTCGCCGTCATCACCACGCGCCGGCAATATGATCCGGTCGGCTTCCGCACCGAAAGGTATCATTCGCTTGCTCGCAGTGAGCCGGAACCCCGAGCCCGATTTTCTCAGATGCGAGGTGAAACCGTTGAACTTCGGGAGGCCGTCCTCCTCATGAAGCGCAAGCGTGGCTACAAGACGGCCTAACCCGATGGCTTCAAGCAGCACTTCAACCTGCGGTGCTCCAATCTCCGCCAGACCTCTCGCCAGCGCGGCACAGGAAACGCCGAAAGGACTGACGATGCCGGCCTCGCCCAGAACACAAGATACCAGCGCCAATGTCCTTGCGCCGCCGTAGCCCCCGCGCTCTTCCGGCATGACCGCGGACAAGGCGCCAAGCTCAGCAAGCTGTGTCCATGCCGGCTGCCATCGTGCGACACCACAATCGGCCA
>JBIQHO010000476.1:0-2079 GCA_044508545.1 Bradyrhizobiaceae bacterium
CGTGCAGGAATTCCGATCAAACGAGCGCTCGCCATGCTGCGGCTCGGCCTCTTCCCACCAGAATGGGGTCGTCTTCAATTCTTCCTCCCGTCGTCCTGAATGCGATGCAATGCGCGGCCACAACCTCAGCGGCCAGATGTCAACCCTGCAAGGTGAAGTAGACCTTGCGCATGTCGGCCACGGTCTTCCAACTGCCCTTGAAGCCGGGCTCGAGGATGACGAGGTCACCGGGCCCGAAGCGCTTCGGCAATGGATTGCCGTCTTCGAACAAGTCGAGTTCACCCTCCAGTATGTAGAAGCTTTCAATGATGTCCTGGCTACGCACCACCCGGTGATGGCCCCTGGTCGCCGACCAGATGCCGCTCATGATGCCGCCTTCAAACACCGGCCAGGACGTGAACACTGGATCGCCGTCGATCAGCATGTCGGGCTCCGGCCTGCTGGCCTCGCCCTGGCCGAGAGCCGTGGTGCGCGCATATTTGAGTTTGCTCATGGGGATGTTCCTCTGGAAGGCAGGATGATGCAGTCCTTCGAATCGAACGCGACCTTCACGGAAGCCCCCGGTGGCAGCGCCCCGTAGCGGGCGCTGCCATAGGTGAGCAGAGGCCTTCCGCAAGGCAGTTCGAGCGTGTAGAGGGCGCGGTCGCCGGAATAGGTCGAGTTGGCGACGATGCCCGCCAGTTCGACGTCGCCCTGCGCGCCACGGGCATCGGGCGCGTCCACGAGGCGGATATCCTCGGGCCGGACGACAAGCTGGACCTCGCCTTCCCCAATCCCGTTCTTCCCGTCGGGCAGATCGAGCGAGAAGGCCCCCGACACGAACCGGGCGCCGCGCCCGTTTCCGGCTATTGCGCCGGGAAAGACGTTCGACTTGCCGATGAAGTCCGCAACGAACAGGGAGCCGGGCTTGCGGTATAGATTATGCGCGGAATCGAACTGCTCTATACGCCCTTGGTTCATAACTGCGATCAGGTCGGACATGTGCATGGCCTCCTCCTGATCGTGGGTCACATTGATGAATGTCGTACCCAGCCGGTGGTGGATGTCCCGAAGCTGTTCCTGAAGATTGATCCGCAACTTCTTGTCGAGCGCCGACATCGGCTCGTCGAGCAGCAGAAGATCGGGTTCAAAGACGAGAGCCCTGGCAAGGGCGACGCGTTGCTGCTGTCCTCCGGAAAGCTCGTGCGGCTTGCGGCGCGCGAATTTTTCGAGCTGGACCAGATCGAGCATTGCGTTCACGCGCGTGGCGATCTGGCCGCGGTCTACTCTGCGAACCTTGAGCGGATACGCGACATTGTCGAATACGGACATATGCGGAAACAGGGCATAGCCCTGAAATACCATCCCGAAATTGCGCTTCTCGGGCTTGAGACTGGTGATATCCCTGCCATTCAGCAGCACCTGGCCCCCGGAGACATCCTCGAATCCGGCAAGAATCTTCAAAAGCGTGGTCTTGCCGGACCCGGAGGGTCCGAGAAGCGTGACGAAACAGCCCTTGGGTATGCTGAGGGAGACGTCGCGCAAGGCATGGAACTTGCCATAAAATTTGTTGATGTCGCGGATATCGATGAAGGCCATGGAAAACTCCTTCACTGCTCACGCGGCCGGCTGCGTCTGCGCAGCCAACCCATCAGGCAGAACAGGGCGAAGCTGAAAAGCGATAGAAGAAGAGCGACAACGACGATCGTCGGCTGCAGCCTGTCCCGCAGTCCCGAGAACAAGGCGATCGGCAGGGTCGTCGAGTCCGGCGAGGCCAGGAAAAGCGCCACGACGACCTCGTCGAACGAGGTGACGAAGGCAAACAGGGCCGCCGCGAGGAACCCCGGCATCGCCATCGGAAGCGTGACATGCCAGAACCGATGCAGCCGCGAGCCGCCCAGCGAAGCCGCCGCAAGGTCCACATTAGGGTCGAGCCCGCGCAGCGAGGTCATGACCGAAAGGAATGCAAGCGGCGCGCCAAGGATGGCGTGCGCGATGACCAGCCCGCCATAGCTTCCGGAAAGACCGAGCCGTCCGAACGAATAGGCGAATGCCACGGCGATGACGATGGACGGCACGACGAGCGGCGAGACGAACAGT
>JBIQHO010000477.1:0-2074 GCA_044508545.1 Bradyrhizobiaceae bacterium
CGGCGAGACCGAACAGCCGGTTGCCGTCGCAACGCGGGACAAGGCAATCGGGATTCACTACAGTGTTTTCGTACGGAGCGGATAGAGCTCGGCAGGCTGGCCGCGATGCCGGTGACGATAGGGGCGAGACATGCGCACGTTGGCTAACCCATCCTTCTTCCGTTTGATCGCCATGCTTCTCAGCGAGGCCGATGTCGGAATGCGGCGCACCCGATGGTCCCATCGCGGCGTCGAATGGCGCCGCGAGTGGCATACCTTCAGCGGCGCGCGATCGGGCTTCGCCATCGACCAATACGTCATCACCAAATCGAATCCCAACGGCTGGTCGCTGCTGGTCGTCAAGGAGATGTGGTGGGACGGCGACGACAAGCCGATCCGAACGACGCAATGGGCAAAGCCATTGTCTGGGCCGCGACCGAGGATGATGGAATGGCTGCGCGCCGAGGAGCGCCGGATCGCCGCCCGACCGCTGCCAGCGGCGACCATCGCGCAATGAGGCGCGTGCTATGAACTTCTCAGTGCATCATGAAAACCGGAAAGCGGGTGCGTCTGAGCACCTCGTGAGTCACGCCGCCGAAAACCCATTCGAAGATCTGGCCGAAGCGGAAGGCACCCATGACGATCGAGTCCGCGCCAACCACCTCGGCCTCGGTGAGAAGGCGCGCCGCGATGTGCTCGCCGCGCCCGGTGCGGACGTGGCGGACGTCTGCGGTGATGCCGTATCCCCGGAGCGCGCCGACGATCTCGGCACAGTCCTGGTGCGGCGGCGCTTCATCCACGGTGACGATGGTGACGCGGTCGGCCTGACTCAGCCACGGCATGGTGTGCATCACCGCCTTGCGGGCCTGCGTGCTGGCCTTCCAGGCGATCAGCATATGTTCGCCCAGAGTCGTTGGCAGGGCGTCCCGGGTCGGTACGAACAGGACCGGGCGACCGCTATTGAAGATCGCGGCGTGCAGTGCGTCGGCGGAGTCGAGGTTCCGGGGCTCGGCGATGACGATCAGCGCGGCGTTCCTCACCTCGGCCAGGAGCGACGTAGCGACGTCTCCGACGTGCTCCATCCACCGCACCTCGGCGCCGGAGAACGAAAGCCACGTCTCGAACACGCGGCGCGCCTGTGAGAGCCGCGTCCCGGCGGTTCCTTCGGACAGTTCCCGCATCTGTTGCAGGTCGATCTCCTCGGCGGCGGCGATCAGCCTGTCGGGATCGACGCAGATATGCAGCGCCGCGAGCGGGAATATTCTTGCCAGCTCTGTGGCGCGATGGGCGACCGTCAGGTAGCGTAGCGCGGTCGCGGCTTCCTCGATCACAGCAACCACATTCTCGCCGGACGCCTCCGGCCGTGCGGCGGGGCTGGCTGCTTTGCCGGCACCACGAGTACGCACGAAGGGCGAGGCATAGACGCTTGCGCCCGCGACCTCGCGTTCGATTGCCAGAAGGCGGTTGTACTTGGCAAGCCGCTCCGACCGGCAAGGTGCGCCGGCCTTGATCTGTCCGCCGTTCATGGCGACAGCAAAATCCGCAATGAAGGCGTCGTCGGTTTCTCCGGAACGATGCGAGATAATGGTGTTCCACCCCGCCTTGCGGCAGAGATCGATGGCGGCAATAGTTTCGCTCACCGTGCCGATCTGGTTGAGCTTGATCAGTACGGCGTTTGTTGTCTTCTCGCGGATACCGCGCGCGATCAGCTTCGGATTGGTGACGTAAAGATCGTCGCCGACGATTTGCAGCAAGGAACCGAGGTCCCGTGTCTGGGCCTGAAACGCGCTCCAGTCGTGTTCGCCGAAGCCGTCTTCTATGGAGACGATCGGAAAGCGTCGGATCCAGTCGGCATAAAGGGCCTGGAGTTGCGTGCCGGTGGGCCGGCCGGCGCCGGACTTCGACAGCGCATAGGCGCCGTCGTGCCAGAACGACGAGGCGGCGGGGTCCAGCGCCAGCGCGATCTGCTCGCCGGGAATGAAGCCGGCGCGTTCGATTGCCGCGACGATGAGCGTGCAGGCGGCTTCGTTGCTGTCAAGATCGGGGGCGAAGCCGCCTTCGTCGCCGACGCCGGTCGCGAGCCCCCTATCGATCA
>JBIQHO010000049.1:0-15370 GCA_044508545.1 Bradyrhizobiaceae bacterium
CTGGAACACCGAATTCATCGCCTCCATGAAGCCGAACGACGTGGCGCAGGTCGGCGGCTACAGCCTGACCTTCGAGGGCACGTCGCAGCGGCAGCAATCCAACTATCGCGAGCAGACCGCGCGCTTCACCGTGAGCCGGGGCGGGGAGCCGATCGCGGTGATGGCGCCTTCGAAGCGCAACTTCACCACCCGCGCAGCGTCGACCACGGAAGCCGCGCTGCTGACGCGCGGCGCAAGCCAGCTCTACATTTCGTTGGGAGATACCGGCGCCGACGGCTCGGTCGCGGTGCGCATCTATCACAAGCCGATGGTGCTGCTGATCTGGTTCGGGCCGGTTCTGATGGCCTTTGGCGGCGTGCTGTCGTTGTCCGACCGCCGCCTGCGGGTTGGCGCGCCGAAGCCAGCGAAGGCTCTCCATGCCCTCCAGCCGGCGGAGTAGTGCTGTGAATGAAGTGATGCAAAGGACGCCGTCGCGGGGACGACTCGGCGCGAGTGGAAGTCTCGCGCGCATCATTGGCGTTCTTCTTCTCCTCGCGCTCACGATGGCGGTTCCCGCGCAGGCGGTGCAGCCCGACGAGATCATGTCCAATCCCGCACAGGAAGCGCGCGCGCGCAACCTGTCGCGCGAATTGCGCTGCATGGTGTGTCAGAACCAGTCGATCGACGATTCCTCGGCGCCGCTGGCGCGCGACCTCCGTCTGCTGGTGCGCGAGCGCATCGCAAAGGGCGACAGCGATCAACAGGTGCTGGACTTTCTGGTCGCCCGTTACGGCGACTTCGTGCTGCTCAAGCCGCCCTTCGAGAAGAGCACGTTGCCGCTCTGGCTGCTGACCCCGCTGGTTCTGCTGGGCGGCGGACTCGCGCTCTGGGGATACAGCCGACGACGTTCGAAGGCGATGCGGGCGGCCGCGGATGCCCCGCCGCGACTGAGCGAGGAAGAAGAGGCGCGGCTCGCAAAGCTGGTGGCCGGCCCCGGTGAACCCGGTTAGAGCGTTTTCGCGCGAAGTGGCTACCGGTTCGCGTCAAGAAAACGCGTCAAATCAAAACATAGGGCTCCGCTTCTGATTCCGTCAGAAGCGGAAAAACGCTAGCGCTTCGACGCCATCGTTCGCGCCGCCGCGGCCGGACGTCCGGGCCGAAGGCGTTATCGTTCAACAACCCTCTGTTGGTGTTGTTGCGACAGTAGCTCGAATGCGCCGGTAGGGGCGGAAAGTTCGCGCACTTGCCGTTTGGTCGCTGCAAGCCAGTGTTCAATGTCATGCAGTTGGGCTTCGAGTCCGGCCTTGACGGAAGGGCTGCGGATTAAAGCCAGATCCGCCCGTATCCTGGAATGCCTGTCCTCAAGAAGCGCGATCGCATGGATCATGCGGCCTGTTGCTATTTCGTGAAGCGCAGCGAATTTCTTCCTGAGAAGTTCCGGCTTGAGCGGCGCACGACAATCCTCGACGACAGGTAGAGCGTGAGGTTCGGTTGAGACTTTCAGCGTTTCACGGAAACGGTGAAAGTCCCTGTGTTTTTGTTCTGACGCGTTTTCTTCACGCAAACCGGCGCCCACTTCGCTTGAAAACGCTTTAGGGCCGCTCGTTCTGAATGCGACGACATTCGACATCGGAAATGATCCTTCTACGCCACGATGCTGTCGATTTCAGACATCAAGCGGCCGCGATCGCCGCAGCCTCTGCCGCGGCGCGCTGCATGCTGGCCGACATCTCGCCTGTCACGGTGCTCTGCTCCTCGACGGCGGCAGCCGTCGATGTCACGTACTCGCTGACGCTGTTGATCGCGAGCTTGATGGTATTGAGCGCGCCCGCTACGTCCGCGGAAATATCGTTGAGGCTGCCGATCTCATGTCCGATCCTGTCGGTCGCCTGCTTGGCCTGATTGGCAAGATTTTTGACTTCCGCAGCCACCACGGCAAATCCCCGGCCTGCTTCGCCGGCACGCGCCGATTCGATCGTCGCGTTCAGCGCCAGCAAATTGATCCGACCCGTGATGTTGTTGATGAGTTCGACGATTCCGCTCATCGACTGGGCCGCATCCGTAAGCCGCTTTGCCTGCGTATCCGCCGCGGCCACCTGCTCGACGGCGCCGACGGCACTCTCCCGCGACTTGCTCATGGCTTCCGAAATCTCGCGCACGGAAGCGTTCAATTCCTCGGCTCCAGCCGCAACTGATTCCATCATTCCGCGGACGCGTTCGTTGCCCATCCGGACCAGAACCTGCTTGGTGACGTCGGCGGCGTATTTCACCACCTTGAACGGCTTGCCGCTCAAGTCGACAATGGGGTTATAGGAGGCCTGGATATAAACTTCCCGGCCCCCCTTGCCGATACGTTTGAATTCTCCGGCCTGATAGCGCCCCTAATTGAGGTTTGCCCAGAATTCGCGATAGGCGGAACTGTCGCGCTCGGCCGGCTCGACAAACATGCTGTGATGCATTCCCCTGATCTCGCCCAGGACATAGCCCAGCGCGTTCAGGAAATTTGCATTGGCGGTGAGGATCGTGCCGTCCAGGTTGAACTCGATGACCGCCTGCGATTTGTCGATCGCTTCGATTTGTCCGGCGAGGTCGGCGAACTTCCGCTTCTGATTGCTGACGTCGGTCGCGAGCTTTACGACCTTCAGCGGCGCTCCCTTGTCGTCGAACACCGGGTTGTAAGAAGCGAGCAGCCAGAGCTCCTTGCCACCCTTGCCAATCCGCCTGTACTCGCCTGCCTGATATTCGCCGCGGCCAAGGTTCGACCAGAACTCGCGATAGGCTGCGCTCTCGCGTTCCGCCGGATCGACGAGCATGCTGTGATGCTGTCCTTTGATATCGGACAGCGCGTATCCGACCGTGTCGAGAAAATTCTGGTTCGCGGTGACGATCTTCCCATCCATCGTGAATTCGATAACGGCCTGGGCGCGGCTGATTGCGTCGGACTGCGCGGCGTAGCCGAGGTTTTGCAGCCGCTGACCGGCATCGGCCCATTCCACGACGATTCCGCGACGCTCGCCGCGCTCCATAAGCGGGGTTGCCAACAGATCGAAAACCCGGCCGCCGACCTGAATCATGGCGCGATGAGGCGTCGTCAGGTTTTCCAGTAATTTTCGTTGGTGCGCCGGATTCTTGTGAAAGATATCGATGTTGCTGCCGATCAGCCCGTCAACTTTGAAATTTGGCTGTTCCGTCCTGATATCGGCCTCGGCTTCCCTCAGAAGCGAGACGACCGCATTGTTCATGTAAACAATGCTCAGGTCACGATCCGCCACCATCACCTTCGCAGTTATGGCGTCGGTGGCCAAGGATTTCGCAATAGCGGCCTGCGCCTTCGAATGGTTTCCAGATCGACGGATAAACACAACGTACTCCATTGTTCTTTTATAATACTTTCGCCGGTGACCGCACGACGTCGCCCGCGACCCCGGTGATGCGTGGCGATGCCAGTGTAGTGATTCAGAAGTTCGCCTTCATTCTCCCTGCGATCGCTTCAAGCGTACGCACGAGGCGAACTTCAGAGTTGGCTAGGCAAAACTACGTACAGATAATTTAAAATTGTCCGCCGGGTGATGCGCAATAATATTGATGCAGGTTAATTCGCTTCCGCGAAATCGAGGTCGCCGACGGAGCACAAGCGCTTCGCTTCTGTCTGCTCACGGGTTCTTGCCGGGTAATTCGCCTGCAACGTTGCGTTCGGTTTCAATCGCGCATTGCAGGTAATTTGATACTGTCGACAGCCCTCATCAACAATCTAAATTAGATGAGGGGCGTTTGATTCTCTATAATCACCACACGCTTGGAATGTTTTTCAATAAAATGCCATCGCCACCTGCAGTATCCATTAATGCCGATTACGACCGAACCCGTCGGAATTCAGTTTAGACGCGTGCTCGGGTTATCGTGAATTCAAGCATCTTTACCGTTATGGTTGCTGCTGCGCGCGTTCGCGCTGTCGATATCCAATCATCTGAATTTTTTAGAGTTACTTATGACGACCCTTTGGTCCTGTGCCGGTTGCCCAAACGGGGAAAGCGGCTTTTGTCGTGCGATCCAGCAAAGTCCAGAAGCTGAGCGTCCGGATGAAAAGCCGTCGTGGATACGTCATGCTGTGATCCCGGCAGGGCGACAGCTTCTTTTTCGCCGGTCGGCGCAACTTGTGGTTCTTTGCGAAGGCTGGGCGTTTCGCTTCATCCAACTTCCGAACGGCCACCGCCAGATATTGAATTTCCTGCTGCCCGGAGATCTGCTTTCGGTTGGTTCGGTGTTTAACGAGGACAATCACTTCGCCGCAGAAGCACTTACAACAATTCAAGTATGTAAGATGCAGGGCGAAGAGGTCAGGAAACGGCTTGCAGGAAATCCCGCGGCCATGCTTGCTTTGGCCAAGCACTGCTTGACGGATTTGAAAACGCTGGACGAGAAGATCACCATTCTGGGACGATATTCGGCGGAGCAGCGCATCGCATATTTATTTCTACATCTCATCGCGAGGATCGGGGACAGAAAAGTCATTCGCGACGAGAGCTATTCGTTCCCGCTGCGCCAGCGGCATATTGCTGACGCGCTGGGTCTGACGCCTGTCCATGTCAGCCGAACGATCAGTGCTTTCCGCGATCAGACCATTGCCGATCTGTCCGGTGGTGTCTTGAAAATCCTGAACATGCAGGATCTGGAGCAACTGGGTTCGATCCAGTTCTGACACTCACATCCGGTTTCAGCCGGTGCCTTTGTGGACGGCGCGGGACCAGCAGCAACCATCAGTTTCCCAAGCGGATCTGACGTTCGCGTTGCGGGACCGCGACAGGCGGGTAGTGGATGTCAAATCGACTCCGCCCGGTTCACAGCCCTACGGCTCCGATCTTCACCGGCCTGACCGAACGAGCCTGTTCGAGCCGTGCTCGAAAACGAATCCGGGCCGGCATGCGCCAAACAGCCGCACGAGGCGTCCGTCATGTTACCAAACATTAATCTCCCGGCCAGCGCGCCGTAAGGCGCAAATCCTCATCTTCAGGACATGAAGTGCCTGCCTTCGGCGCCATATCAATCTGCTTCTGGAGATCCCGCATGACTGTCAGACCCGACCACACGCCGCCCGCACCATTCAAGCCCGCCCGCCGCTTCGGGATCACCGCGCGCAAGTTTGCGTTGATGGCGTCCGTTGGCGCGGGCCTGGGTCTGGCTGCATACGGGTTCCTTCCCCCGATGAACAAAGCCGATCTCTTCACCAGCCCCGCTTATGCGCAGGTCAACCATGACGTGAGCAAGGTCGCCCAGCCGATCGGCTTTGCCGACATCGTCGAGCGGGTGAAGCCCTCGGTGATTTCGGTCAAGGTCCGTATGAAGGATAAGGTTGCCAGTGGCGACGACGATTTGGAGTCGCCGTTCCAGCCCGGCTCGCCGATGGAACGGTTCTTCCGCCGCTTCGGAGGACCGGACGGCCTGCCGCCGGGCTTGCGCGGCCGGCGCGGACATGGCGTCGTGACCGGACAGGGCTCCGGCTTCTTCATTTCATCCGACGGCTACGCCGTGACCAACAACCACGTCGTCGACGACGCCGACAAGGTCGAAGTCACGACCGACGACGGCAAGACCTATACCGCCAAGGTGATCGGAACCGATCCGCGTACGGACCTTGCCTTGATCAAGGTCGATGGCGGGTCGAACTTCCCGTTTGCCAAACTGTCGGATGACAAGGCGCGGATCGGCGACTGGGTGCTCGCGGTCGGCAATCCGTTCGGTCTCGGCGGCACCGTGACCGCAGGCATCGTGTCGGCTAGCGGCCGCGACATCGGCAACGGCCCCTATGACGATTTCATTCAGATCGATGCGCCCGTCAACAAGGGCAACTCCGGCGGCCCGGCCTTCAACATGAAGGGCGACGTGATCGGCGTGAACACCGCGATCTATTCGCCGTCCGGCGGCAGCGTCGGCATCGCGTTCTCGATTCCGGCTGCCACCGTCAAGAATGTCGTCGCGCAGCTCAAGGACAAGGGCTCGGTAAGCCGCGGATGGATCGGCGTCCAGATCCAGCCGGTAACTGCGGATATCGCCGAGAGCCTCGGCCTCAAGAAAGCCGAAGGCGCGCTGGTGGCCGAGCCGCAGGCCGACAGCCCGGCGGCCAAGGCCGGCATCCAGTCCGGCGACGTGATCACGGCTGTCAATGGCGCTACCGTCAAGGATGCGCGCGAACTGGCGCGGACCATCGGCGGCCTCGCGCCGGGGACTTCGATCAAGCTGGACGTCCTGCACAAGGGTACGGACAAGGTCGTCAACCTGACGCTCGGCACCTTGCCCAATACGGTGGAAGCGAAGGCTGATCGGAACGACAATGATCGCGGGTCGCTGCATGGCAGCGACGTTCCCAGGCTCGGGATGACGGTTGCCCCGGCGGCGTCGGTTGCAGGCGCCGGCACGGCTGGCGTCGTGGTCGTCGATGTCGATCCGAAGAGCGTGGCTGCGGATCGTGGCTTCAGGGAAGGGGACGTGATCCTCGAGGTCGGAGGCAAGAGCGTCTCCAGTTCGGCCGATGTGCGCGACGCCATCAAGGCGGCGCGCGCGGACAACAAGGACAGTGTTCTGATCCGGGTTCGCTCCGGCGGCACGCCGCGTTACGTCCCGGTTCCGATCGGAAAGGGCTAGTGGTCTGATTCTCGCATCAGGTCATGCCTAATCAGGACCACGTGGGATCCCTGCAAGAGTTGGAAAGCGTCGCCGGCATCAGTCGCCCCCGCTGACGGCACTTTCCGGGGGGCGGGCCGAAAAGCCCGTCCCCTTGTAGCCACCTTCCGATGGAAACAGCCCCCCTTCGTCGGAAGGACTTAGGGCGGTGGAGTTGCCCCAAGCTCCACCGCCCGCTTTTTCCCGGATTGCGGGGTTTATCTCGCAGCCTTGCGCGTGGGCGACGGGCGCGCCATGGTCATGGAAAGACAACATCTTGGGCAACTCCAACAACCAGATGCGCCTGCTGATCATCGAAGACGATCGCGAGTCCGCGGACTATCTCGTGAAGGCGTTTCGCGAGGTCGGTCATGTCGCGGAGCTTGCCGGCGATGGCGAGGAGGGACTCGCGCTTGCCGACGGCGGGGACTACGACGTGCTGGTGATCGACCGGATGCTGCCCAAACGCGACGGGCTCTCCGTGATCGGCTCCCTGCGCGACAAGGGCAACCGGACACCGGTGCTCATCCTCTCCGCGCTCGGCCAGGTCGACGATCGCATCAAGGGACTGCGCGCCGGAGGCGACGACTATCTGCCGAAACCCTATTCGTTCGCCGAATTGCTGGCGCGGGTGGAAGTGCTGTCGCGCCGCCAGGGCGGCCGCGAGGAGACCGTTTATCGCGTCGGCGATCTCGAACTCGACCGGCTGTCGCATCGTGTCGCGCGGGGCGAGGAGGAGCTGACGCTGCAGCCGCGCGAGTTTCGCTTGCTTGAATACCTCATGAAACATGCGGGGCAGGTCGTGACCCGGACCATGCTGCTGGAGAACGTCTGGGACTATCACTTCGATCCGCAGACCAACGTCATCGACGTGCATATTTCGCGGCTGCGTTCCAAGATCGACAAGGGATTCGAGCGGCCGCTGCTTCATACCATTCGCGGCGCGGGTTACATGATCCGCGATGGCGTACGGTAACGCCGGTGACGGCGCTCGGTAAGCTGTTTCGCACCACGGCGTTTCGTTTGACGCTGGTCTACCTGCTGCTGTTCGCCCTGTTCGCGGCTTCCCTCCTCGGATATTTCGCCTGGAACACCCGCCGCCTGATCACCGATCAGATCACGGCGACGGTGGACGAGGAAATCGGCTTGCTTACCGGCGTATTCAACCGCCGCGGCTTGCGCGGCCTTGTCTTTGCGATCGAGAACCGCGCGTTGCGGCCGGGCTCCAACCTTTACCTGGTGACGACGCCCGCCGGGCTGGCGGTCGCGGGCAATGTCGGTTCGCTTCAGCCCGGCGTCATGGAGACCACCGGCTGGAGCGAGACAGCCTACCGCCGGCTCGACGAGCAGGACAAGACTGACCATCTCGCGCTGGTCAATGTGACGGAGCTGTCCAATGGATTTCGCCTGCTGATCGGCCGCGATCTCGAAGAGCGTCATCGTATCTTCGGCGTCGTGGCTTCGGCCGCGCAGTGGTCGCTCCTGATCGTCGTGATCCTCGGACTTGGCGGCGGCACCTTCGTGGCGCGCCGCGTGCTGCGCCGGATCGATGCGATGACCGGGACCACCCGGCGCATCATGGCCGGCGACCTCGGCGGACGGCTTCCGGTCGGCCGCTCGGGCGATGAACTCGACCGGCTTGCGGAGAACCTCAATGAGATGCTCGAACGCATCGAAGCGCTGATGAACGGCCTGAAGGAAGTCTCCGACAACATCGCTCACGACCTGAAGACGCCGCTGACGCGGTTGCGTAATCGCGCCGAGCAAGCGCTCGCCAAATCCGGCAGCGAGGGCGACTATCGCGCCGCATTGGAGCAGACCATCGAAGAGTCCGACGGCCTGATCCGGACTTTCAACGCGCTGCTGATGATCGCGCGAGCGGAATCAGGGCAGGCCCGCGACAACATGGCGGATTTCGACGCCGCCGACGTCGCGCAGGGCATCCACGAACTCTACGAGCCGCTGGCCGAAGACAACGGTCTCAGCCTTAACGTGCGATCCGAGCCCGCGCCGCTGCATGGCAATCGTGAACTGATAAGCCAGGCGCTTGCAAACCTTGTCGAGAACGCAATCAAATACGGTCAGCCGAAGCCGGCCGCCCAGCCGCTCGGCGCGGATGCGGCCGCAGCCGACAGGACGGTCCTGATCGAAGCCCGCCGTGACGGCGACCGCATCATTCTCGCGGTAACCGATCACGGCTGCGGGATTCCCGACGCCGACCGCAAGCACGCTGTCGAACGCTTCGTGCGGCTCGAGACCAGCCGGACCCTGCCGGGATCCGGACTCGGCCTGAGCCTGGCGTCGGCGGTGGCCAGGCTGCACGGCGGCGACCTGACGCTCGACGATGCGCATCCCGGCTTGCGCGCGACGCTGTCGATCCCGGCGCGGAACGGTGAGGGGCTTGCGGCGCCGACGCCGGACGTGCAACAGATTGGCGCATGATTTCAGCCGCGAAGGACGACGCGGACCGGGCCTGTCTGGCGGCGCGTCTTGCGGACGTACCAAAGGTGTTAGCGCCCGCCGAAGCCGAACGCCGTCTTGAGGACTGGCTGTCCGAGCTGACGCCGGAGCAATCCGGAGCAATGCGGGCTCTGACCGCAGCATTTCCTCCGGTCCTGGCCATCCTGCTCGGTGTCGCGGAGTCGTCACCCTATCTTTTCGACCTGATGCGCGCTGATCCGGACCGGACGCTGCGTCTGTTTCGCGGCGAGCCCGAAGGCCATCTGGCGCGACTGATCGCGCAGATATCGGCAGCCGCAGAGGCCGGCGATGAAGCCGAGGCCATGCGGCAGCTTCGCGCCGTCAAGGCGGAGGCGGCGCTTTTGATCGCGCTGTGCGACATCGGCGGGGTGTGGCCGGTGATGCAGGTGACGGCCGGGTTGACCGACATCGCCGGTGCAGCGGTCCGGAGCGCGCTGCGATTCCTGTTGCGGCAGGAGACGGTGCGGGGCCGCCTGCAACCCGCCGACATCGACCGGCCCGAGGACGGCAGCGGCCTTGTGGTGCTCGCCATGGGAAAGATGGGCGCGGGCGAACTCAACTATTCCAGCGACATCGATTTGATCGTGTTCTTCGATCTCGCCGCGCCGACGCTTGCGCCCGGGATCGAGCCGCAGCCGTTTTTCGTGCGCCTCACGCAGTCGCTTGCGCGCATGCTGCAACACAGAACCGGCGACGGCTATGTCTTCCGGGTCGATCTGCGCTTGCGGCCGGATCCGGCCTCGACCCAGGTCGCCGTCTCGACCGCCGCCGCGCTCGACTATTACGAGCGCGAAGGGCGGACGTGGGAGCGCGCCGCCATGATCAAGGCGCGGCCCTGCGCTGGCGATCGCAAGGCTGGCGAGACCATGATCGCGGAGATATCGCCATTCGTCTGGCGCAAGCATCTCGATTTCGCCGCGCTTGCCGACGTCCACGACATGAAGCGGCAGATGCAGACCTTTCGCGGGCAGAGCGAGATCGCTGTCGAAAATCACAACGTCAAGATCGGGCGCGGCGGCATCCGCGAGATCGAGTTCTTCGCGCAGACCCAGCAGTTGATCGCCGGCGGACGGCATCCCGAATTGCGGGTACGCCCGACGCTGGACGCGTTGAATATTCTCACCTCGAACAACTGGATCACGGAACAGGCGCGGGACGAACTGACCGCCGCCTATCTGTTTTTGCGCAAGGTCGAGCATCGTATTCAGATGATCGCCGATGAGCAGACGCACACGTTGCCCGCCGATATCGAAGCGATGGAGCGTTTCGCTCGTTTCCTGGGATTCGACGATCGAGCGGCCTTTGCCGACGAGTTGCTGGTGCATCTGAATTGCGTGCAGGGACACTATAGCCGGCTGTTCGAAGGCGATCCGGCGGGCACCGCGAAATTGCCGTCAGTAGAATATACCGCCGGACCTGATGATGTGCGGCTTCTCGATCATCTGGTAAAGCTCGGATTCAAGCAGCCGAGAATGGTCGCCGCCACCATCCGGCAATGGATGGCGGGCGAATATCGGGTCCTCAAGGTGCAAGCGACGCGCACTGCGTTCGAAGCATTCGTGCCGGCGCTGATCGAGGGGCTGGCGCGCGCCGAGGAGCCGGACAGCGCGGTGATGGCGTTCGACCGCTTCCTGCAGGCGCTGCAGCGGGGCGGCCGGCTGATCTCGCTGCTCAGCCAGAACAGGGATCTGGTTGCGCTGGTTGCGCTCGTGCTCGGCGCGGCGCCGCGCCTCGCCGACATGCTGGCGCGCCGGCCCCAGATCGTGGACGGGCTGATCGATCCGCGTTTCTTCGGCGCCATGCCCGACCGGCAGGAACTGTCTGCGCGGCTGGCGGCCACGCTCGCGGACGCCGATTCCTACGAGGAATTTCTCGACCGGATGCGGCTGTTCGGCCAGGAAAGCCTGTTCCTGATCGGCACCCGCATCCTGTCCGGCACCGTCTCGGCGCGGCAGGCGGGGCAGGTGTTCGCCGACGTGGCCGAGGGCATCGTCGACACCGTGCACGGCCTGGTGAAGGACCAGTTCTCCGGTCAGCACGGCCGGATCGCTGCGCAGGAGACCGCGATCGTTGCGATGGGCAAGCTCGGCAGCCGGGAGATGACCGCCTCGTCCGATCTTGACCTGATCCTGCTGTACGATTTCGATTCCGAACATCCCGACTCCGATGGCGCGCGGCCGCTGCACGGCGCGCAATACTTTGCGCGCTTCACCCAGCGTCTCATCAGCGCCTTCACCACGCGGACCAACTACGGCGTTCTCTATGATGTCGACATGCGGCTGCGGCCGTCCGGTCGCGCCGGCCCCGTCGCGTCTCATATCAACTCGTTCGCCGACTACCAGGAGCACGAAGCCTGGACCTGGGAGCACATGGCGCTCACGCGCGCGCGGGTGATCTCCTCGTCGCCGGCATTTCGCGACCGGATCGAGCGCGTCATCCGGACCATTCTGACGCGGCGGCGCGATGTCGGCCTTATCGCCAGCGACGTCGCCGAAATGCGCCGCGCGATCGCGCTGGAAAAAGGCGAGCAGGACCTCTGGGACCTGAAACACGCCGCCGGCGGCATGGTCGATATCGACTTCATCGCGCAGTATCTGCAACTCGTCCACGCGGCGGACAAGCCGGATATTCTCAGCGTCAACACCCGCCAGGCGCTCAACAACGCGCAACGGCTGGGTATCCTGGCGTTGCCGGATGCGGAAATTCTGCGGCCCGCGGCGCGGCTCTATCACGACCTGACGCAGGTTCTGCGCCTCTGCGACAGCGATAAATTCAAGCCGGAAACGGCGGGCGACGATCTGCTGCGGGTCATGGCGCGGGCCGGGGACGCCCCGGATTTTTCGGCGCTCGAGGCGCGTGTCCGCGACACCCAGGCAGACGTTCGCGGCGTATTTCTCAGGCTGGTGGAAGGCAGGACTTAAGCTGCGGCACAGGCCGGTTGCTGCTGGCAGCCGTGACGGGGCAGGGTGACGTAGATCACCGTGCCCGTTCCGGGCTTCG
The DNA here is from genome assembly GCA_044508545.1 of Bradyrhizobiaceae bacterium. GTDB lineage: Bacteria > Pseudomonadota > Alphaproteobacteria > Rhizobiales > Xanthobacteraceae > Nitrobacter. The sequence continues at coordinate 12,118 of JBIQHO010000049.1, forward strand.
AGCGAAGCCGCATCGACCCGCCATGCAGGTTGACCAGCGACTTGGCGATCGCCAGTCCGAGCCCGGATCCCGCCTGGGTTTTGGTCAACTGACTTTCGACCTGCTCGAACGGCTTGCCGAGTTTTTGCAGCGCGTGTGACGCGATGCCGATGCCGGTGTCGGCAATCGTCAGGGCAATTGAATTTTCGAAGGCCCGGCTGCGCGTCATGATCCGTCCGCCGTCCGGCGTGAACTTCACCGCATTGGACAACAGGTTGACGATGACCTGCTTGACCGCGCGCCGGTCGGCGATGATGGACATATCATCGTCGATCCTGACGTCGAGGGTCAGGTTCTTGTCGTTGGCGCGACCCGAGACCACGCGCAGCGATTCCTCCACCGTGCCGACGAGGTCGAGCGGTTCCATATCGAGCTTCATGCGGCCGGCTTCGATCTTGGACATATCCAGGACATCGTTGATCACTTCGAGCAGGTACTGGCCGCTGGTCAGGATGTCGTGGCAGTATTCGTTATACTTCTCGGAGCCGAGGTCTCCGAAGACGCCGTTGCTCATGATCTCGGAGAAACCGATGATGGCATTGAGCGGCGTTCGCAGTTCGTGGCTCATGTTGGCGAGGAATTTTGACTTCGCCCGATTGGCGTCCTCGGCGCGATCCTTTTCCTGGGCGTATTTCCGCGCAAGGTCCGCAAGTTCGATCGCCTGTTTTTCCAGCGTCGCCTGGGTCCGCTTGAGATCGATGACGGTCGCCCGCAGCCGGAGGTCGTTTTCGACGAGCTTCTGCTCGTGCTCCTTGATCCGGGTGATGTCGGTTCCGACCGACACATAGCCGCCGTCCTTGGTGCGGCGCTCGCTGACGTGAAGCCAGCTGCCGTTTTCCAACTGCGCGTCGAAGGTCCGCGCGCCGGGCGTGGCCGTGCCGGTTTCGGGCTGTCGCGCCCTGATTTCGGGCATGCGGCCGACCTCGATCACGGTCTCGTAGGCGGTGCCGGGAGTGACCGCGCTGTCGGGAAGTTTGTGCAGCCGCTGGAAGTGGGAATTGCAAAGCACCAGGCGATCCTCGGCATCCCACAGCACAAAGGCCTCGGGGATGGTTTCGATCGCGTCCCACAGCCGCAGGTCGGCTTCGATGGTCTTCTCGGCGAGGCTCTTTTGTTCGGTGATGTCGACGGCGATCCCGATCAGGTGAGCGCCTTGGCCGCCGGCGCCTTGACCGAGTTCGCAGCGCACGCGCAACCAGATCCAGTGCCCGTCGCGGTGCTGCATCCGGAAACTCTGGTCGATATGACCGATCTTTCCCGCGATGAGCTGGTCCGCGATTTCGAACAGGTCGATGTCGTCGGAGTTCACCAGCGAACTGACCTCGCCGAAGGTGAGCAGGTCGCTGCGGCTTTCCAGCCCGAGCAAGGTAAACATCGATTGCGACCAGAAGATCCGCCCGCGCGACAGATCCCAGTCCCACAGGCCGCATCGACCGCGGTTGAGCGCGGTATCGATGCGGCCGCGCACCGCATCGTTGATGAGATCGCCCTCGCGCGCGCGGCTGGACTGCCAGTGAAACGCAAAGCCCAGGATCAGGACCACGAAGCCGGTGGTGGCCGACAGCGTGATCGACAGCGCCGTATCCGGGCGCCAGATTGAATCGGTCTTTTCCTGGATGACGGTGACCTGGCCCAGCAAGGATCTGACGACGCGCTGGGTCGCGAACGCGCTGCTGCCGTCGAGCAGGATGATGTCGGCGATGCTCGCGGGCGATGTGCCGCGCAAGGCGGGCGATTGCGCGGTGCTGACGAGCTCAAGAATCCGGCTGTTCTCGTCTGCCGCTGCTTCGAGCGGGACGCGCGCGAGAACCCGCTGATCGGCGCCGGTGATGATGACGTGGCGGCCGGAGGCGATCGCCCAGGCGGGAATAAGTTCCGGCAACAGATTCTGAAGGCGTTCGACGGAGGCGGGACGGTCCTGGCGGATCACGCCGACATGCTCAAGCCGCTCGGCCAAGAGATCGGCGAGCGCCAGCAGGTCGTGTTTCGTCATGGCCTGCTTTTGCCGGGTCTGATCGATGACCTGCACCATGGCGCCGACACATATCGTCACCAGGAAAGCAATGATCAATGCGGGGACGGCGCGGCGAAGCGCGGGCTCCGCGACCAGCAGCCTGTGATAGGCAGGTTTTGCGATCGATTGCGCCAATCCTTTGATCGAATCGGATTGAGCGCAAGCGCTCGCCACCTGAGCGCGCGCCATGCCCTAAGCCCCCGTGAGAATTCCGTACATCGATCGGGAAGGGCAGCCCCGCCCCTCCGAATCGCGTCGATTTGAATCCATTTTTTCGATGCTGTCGAGAGTCAACGATTCGTTAATACGAAATAAATTTTGTCCAACGGAGAATCGTGAGGCTTCGCGGGTCTCGCCAGTGAGTCCGAAACGGGAACACATCTCTGCGGCAGCGATCAGCTTCCGCGCGGCGGCTCCGCGTGACTGATGACGCGCTTGACGCTGGGGAAGGCGCGGCGCAACGCGCGTTCGATCTCGTCCACCTGGTCATGCACCCTGGCGACGCTCATTGAGGACGCGGCACGGCAATGGAAGTTGACGATCTCGCCCGCGTCGCTATTGCGGACGCGCACGTTGTGAATGTCATGGATCGCGCTGCCTGCGGCGAAACCGGACAGGGCCTTTCGGATGACATCGATCCGCGCGGGTGCGGCGTCCGTCCCGAGCGGAAGCTCCGGCTCCAGCGGCTCGATATGCGTGTCCACCTCGGCCTCCGCGCCGAACTCGAGGCGGATGTCGTGCTCCAGCCGATGCGCGATCGCATGGGCGTCCACCAGCGCCATGTCGCCGTCGACCTCCAGGTCGATGCTGACCGTCAGTTTTGCTCCGAGGTCGTGCACGGTGACGTGGTGAATCGCGAGCCCCGAATTGCGGGCGATCACCATGATGCGCTCGCGGACGCTTTCGTTGTCGTGCGCGACCGGTATCGCGGTGAATGTCAGATCGGCCTCGCCGAGAGCGGCGGACACGGCGTCCTGCGCCTGTTGCTTGATGGCCTCGATGCGGTCGATCGGATAGGTCCGCGGCACCTTGGCGATCACGTCGACAAAATGCCGGGGACCGACCATCCGGACCCGCAACCGCTCGATATCGATGACGCCCGGCAACATCCTGATCGCGGCGCCGGCCCGCTCGGCGGCGCCTTCCGGCGCGCGATCCAGCAGGGTTTCCACCGTGGCGCGTCCGAGCCGCAAGCCCAGC
>JBIQHO010000050.1:0-15289 GCA_044508545.1 Bradyrhizobiaceae bacterium
CCAGCGGGAGATCGCCGATGCGATGGGAGATCCCGCGATCGAGCGCGTCACCCTGGTGAAGCCTGTCCGCGTCGGCTTTACGACGCTGCTGACGGGCGCGCTCGGCGCCTACGTCGCCAACGATCCCGCGCCGATTCTATGTTTGCTGCCAACCGAAGCTGACGCGCGCGACTACATGGTGAGCGAAGTCGAGCCGATCTTCTCGGCCTCGCCGGCGCTCGCCGACGTCATCGGCGACAGCAAGGACGAGACCGGCCGCAACACGATCCTGTCCCGCCGCTTTCCCGGCGGATCCCTGAAGATCGTCGCGGCGAAAGCGCCGCGCAATCTGCGTCGCCATACGGCGCGCATCCTGCTGGTCGATGAGGCAGACGGCATGGAGCCGACGGTCGAGGGACCGCCGATCGAGCTGGCCGAACGGCGCACGTTGTCCTTCGCGGATCGGAAGATCGTCATCGGCTCAACGCCGATCTTCGAGGACACCAGCACCGTGCTGCGCTCCTACACGCAATCCGACATGCGCGTGTTCGAGGTGCCGTGCCCGGAATGCGGCGATCATCATGAGATCGCCTGGGAGGACATCCAGTGGCCCGAAGGCGAACCGGCCAGGGCGCATTACGTTTGCCGATCCTGCGGCGCCGTCATCGAAGAGCGTCACAAGCCCGCGATGATCCAGGCAGGGCGCTGGCGCGCGACGCAACCCGACGTGGTCGGGCATGCCGGATTTAGGTTGAACGCGCTGGTCTCGCTGCTGGCGAACGCGTGCTGGGGCAAGCTCGCCGTCGAGTTTCTCAAGGCGAAAGCCAATCCTAACCCCGGTTCGCTGCAGGCCTTTGTCAACACCATACTTGCCCAGGGCTGGCGGGAATCGGGCGAGGAAATCGACGACGCCGCGCTCGCCAGCCGCGCCGAGGCGTTCTCGCTGGACATCGTTCCGGCCGTGGTGCTGGCGCTGACGGCCGGCGTCGACGTGCAGCGCGACCGGCTCGAGGTGACGCTGATCGGCTGGACGCGGGACGACACCGCATTCGTGCTCGGCCACATGATCATCTGGGGTCAACCCGGCGACGACGCGACCTGGGCCGAGCTCGATGACGTGCTGAAGACGCGTCATCCTCACGAACTCGGCGGTGCGATCGGGCTCGACGCCGCTGCGATCGACAGCGGCGATGGCGAGACCATGAAGGAGGTCTACCGCTTCTGCTTCCCGCGCGCTGCGCGGCGGGTGCTGGCGATCAAGGGCGTCGACGGCAATCGGCCGTGGATCGAAAAGTCGAAACAGAAGGTGCAGGGCGGCGCGCTCTGGATCGTCGGCGTCGACGGCGTCAAGAGCCACCTGACCGCGCGGCTCGCGCACTCCAGCTCGCTTCGCTTTTCGAACAGCCTGCCGGCAGCCTGGTTCGAACAGCTCGCCAGCGAGCGCGTTGTGGTTCGCTACAGCCGTGGGCAGCCGCGACGGCGGTTCGAGCGCATTCCCGGCCGCCGCGCCGAGGCGCTCGATTGCGTGGTCTATGCCTTCGCGGCCCGGCAGATCCTCAACGTGAACTGGGATGCGAGAGCCGAGGCGCTATGCAACCCTGACCTCGCCGCTGCGGTCCGGCCGCGGCCGCGCACGATTCGCTCGGACTGGATGGATCGGTAGGTCGCGACTATTACTTGGCCTTGCCGCTAAGCGGCGGTCGGCCGCGGCGGGTCAGCTTGCCGCCCTTGCGAATCTCTGCGCGATCGAAAAATTCGTCGCCGATCTCCGGGGCATCGTCATATTCGTGTGCCGCGATCCGGTGCCGGTCAACCCGGCTCAAATCGCTCTTGATATTTTGCCCGCTGTCGCCGAGTGCGGCGCGGCCGCGCTGGATCACTTTGTCGCCCTTCACGATGGTGGCGCGATCGAGCATGGCGTCCGTGATCTCCGGCGCGTCGTCGGGATCGCGCCACCCGCGGGCCTTGGATGGCGGCGTAGCGCCGGGGGATTTTGCCTTCTTCCTTGGCATGGCGACTTTTCAACTCGCCTCGGACCGAAGTTTAAGCGACTTCAGCGAAGGGATTCTTGCGAACGGGTGAACTCAAATGTTCTTCAATCGAAAGCTCAATCGAGGTCGAGCCAAGATTCTCCTCAAGATACGCGAAGGCCGCGGGGGAAACCGCCTTATCCGTCGTGCACAGCTCCGCCGATCCACCGTCGGTCGGATCAATAATGCAGGCAAGATGAAAAAAACCGGCGAGCATGCTCGGATGGACGATGATCTGGTATTTGCCGGCAGCAGCGGCACCACTTGCAACCAACATGTGACCATCGCGCGGCTCCAATCTGTGGCGCACCGCTCGCTGTCCCAACCCGGCGACCAGGCGGACGGCTTCCCGGATCGTTAAACTGGCAACGGTTGCCAGTTTGGCTTCTATGCGGTCGCGGTGAGACGCCAAATTCATGTAGAGGCGCGCAGTGCGCGGTGCGAGCCCGGTTTGGGCTGCGATCCACCGTGAGAATTCCCCATGCCCCAGAATGGTCTTGGATTCGATCAGGGCGGAGCCGGCGGCGATTGCGGCGACGATCCCTGCCTTCGCGGCGGCGCGCACGTCGGCGTCCTTTGCGACGATCTCGGCGCGCAAATGTGAGAGGCGATTATTCCTGTCGATGTGTGTCATGCGAGTTCCCGACGTGGCCTGCCTGCTATACGCGGACGATAATGCGCCTGCAGTAGCACGGGGTCGCGCAGCATCGCGCGGCAGAGCATTGCCAGCGGGGCCGGCACGGGTGACGTTCCCGCCTTATAGGCGTTCCAGGTGCTCACCCCGATGCCGAGGAGAGTGGCCGCCTCGCTATTGGAGAGTTCGAGTGCAGCCTGCCAGGCAACGGCGTCAGCCTTGCCAAACGGCTTTTGTTCCTCGGCGAGCGTCTTGAGATGATGCGCGTCGATCGCGAGGTCGCCATCATCCCACGCTACGGCGGCACCATAATTTTCGACACGGGCGCGAGCGAACATGGCCGGATCGCGCAGCGCTTTCAGGACGTCGCCGCCGGTCGCAATCCAGCCGGCCAGATTGACGGTCTCGCTGGCACGTCGGCCGCTCCAGCGCACACGGATGACAGATCCAGCTTCGGGCTTGACGGTTTCGATTCGCGGCAGTTCCCTGACCATCTTCGTCCCTCACTTCCGGCCAACGGGATATCGCGGATTGATCCTGTTCCATTCCGCTGTGATGCAATCGACATTCGAGGCCGCCCAGTCGATCGCGCGCTGCGCGGGCTTGCCCTTCAACTGCCCCGCGTAGAGCCGGAATTCGCGAATCTCGACCAGAGCCTCGAAATCCGGGTGGATGATGTGGAAGTGCGGCGGCAGATGATCGTTGGCATAGACGGTGATGATCGTCTTCCCGATCTGGTGGAGCTTACCCATCGTCGCCAGCGCGCCTTCCCGTATCGTCAATGTAGTCCGGCTCTGCAAGCCATTCAATACCATATCCCGATTTTGGATAGGTTTATTTACAGCTTCCGTGCGGGATCAGCCGAATTCGATGGATAGGAGATTTTCGCCGCGCATCTTGAAGCGGCCGAACTTCAACGGCTCCCCGTGCTCACATGTGCCGAAAATGACTTCGGCGCTGTCGGGCAGATTGGCGATGGCGTCACGCAGGTCGCCAACTGTTAAATAACCGTCCGCACTTCCCGAGATCATCGATCCCGTCGCAACATGCTGATGGTTATAGTTGACCGCTCGCGTCATTTTTTTGCTCCGTTCTCCAAGCTGCACACCGACTGCCCCGTTCTCGGCAATGAACTCCGGGCCGATTCGAAGGCGCGTTTCAAGCGACAAGCGTGACGCTCCCCAAAGGGGGGAGTTGATTTTCGGTGCAAATCAGGGGATTCTGTCCGTGGGCATAGCAACCCGGACCAGAGCTTAGGCCCGCACATCCTTGGTCAGGATGCTCCCGATCGGCGTCGGGGGTGACGGCTGAACGAACCTTCTGCAAATTTGCAGAAGGTTCAACGGACGCGCTTGGCGGCGCGATTCCGAACCCGACCATTTTGGCCGGGGGCGGACGTGCTGTCCAGAGGGGCAACCCTTAAAAGCGTTCGGCCTGTCGCTCTGGCAGGTTGCTAACCCCCGGCTGTTCGGTCTGTCACCGGGCGCGGCTTTAGCAAGCCAAAACCAGAGCACGATCCATGACACCTGTCCGACCGATGTTTCCGCCGCCATCGACCGGCGTAGCCCTTAACCATGCGCACGAATCAGCGCGGACGGCTGCGCCGCTCTCCGACACAACGAACTCGCCCGGCCGTCCGGCCGAGGGCGTCACCCTTGTAAATCGGAGAAGCGTCATGTCTGCGTTGAGTGCTGTTGCTGCCCTTCCGCTCGTTGTCTCTACCTCGCCGTCGATCGCGGCAACCAATGATTCCTGCTCATGGCCCGATCTGGCTGCACGCTTCGAGCGCTACCATGCTCGCTGGTGCCGTCGCCGCGAGCTCGATGAAATCGAGACGGAAGTGGAGGATGGGGAAATCGATAAGCAATGGGATGAAATCATAGCCGAGGAAGGCGAACTGGCTCGTTTGATTCTAGACAAGCGACCGAAAACAATCGCTGACGTCGTCCTTCAAGCGCGCGCTACCGCGGCAACAAACAACGAGCTTTGGACTGATGCTTGTTCGATCGAAGACGCCTATCCAGGGCTGATCGCCTTTCGGCGATTGATCGACCGGTTTTGCGAATTCGCCGGTGTGCAGGTGTTTCCTGATGCAACGATTGCGCCGATTGCGGTAGAGCCGTCGATCCATCCCGATCACGCGCTGCTCGAGCTGGGCAACGCGTTCGAGGCAGCAATTATAGAAGACGATGCTCGATGGGGGATCGTTCATAAGATCAACGATGGGTTCAATTGGAAACGTCACCTGAAAGTTATGCGCCTCGAAGATAATCCTGTCGATCGAGGGATCGCGCGGCTTCTTGGCATATCCGCTCCATGCGACTTTATTTCACCGGTTTGGATTCCAAAGCTTGAAGAACTCGCTCCCAGCTGTCACGCGGACCTCAAAAAACGTATTCGTCAGATCAGCCGCGAACAGGTAACGCTTGGCCTTTGGCAGCAGCAGCCTGGTCGCATAGAGGCCGAAGAGTTTGCTACGGCCAGCACCGGCGTCGCTCATGATCTCGCCAAGCGAATTGTCGCGATACCTGCGTCGACGATCGACGGCCTTCGAATCAAGGCCAAGGTTTTCAAATGGTGCCGTCGCAGCGAAGCCGACGACGAGCCCTCCGGAACCGATGAGGTTGCGATCTTTTCGATGGTGGGGGACCTGTTGAACGCCAAGGCTTAAGCCGAACAGGGGGTGCCCCTCAGTGGCGCCCCCCTTTATTGGCATCTTCCAATATATGATCCTCGTGTGAGGCTCACTCTTGATTTATTTTGAGACTCATGCGAGTCTCTGTTTATGATCACCGACCTAGAAACTCCGATGTTTACGCAAAAGCAGGTCCTGCGGATGCTGCCGAGCCTTAAAGCCAAGACGCTCCAGAATTGGGCGGCGCGGGGCATACTCGATGTTGGTGAACAAAAGCCCGGGAAACAGGGGCGGCGACTGTACAAGCCTCTGGGGGTGATCGCTCTCGATTTTATGCAGAAAGTCGGTCTCTATGGCGTACCGCCGGAAAGAGCGGTGGATATGGCGTGGCACGTAGCCGAAGCCGCGCTAGAATATTGGAAGGCCGGCCCAGAGATCATTCGGATCGAGGAGCACGGTTCACGCTGGATACCGGTGTCGCCGGATAGGATGAAAACCTATCGCAAGGCACGAATCGTCACCTTCACGTCGCCTGAACCGGATTCGGGCTTCCCCAAGCTCAGCGATTGCACACCGGGCGCGACCAAATCCTACCTCCAGTTTGTGGACCGCTTGGACGACACAACCGAACGCTTCCATCACCGGCTCTCCATCGTCGTGGAAGTGGATTTCCTAATCAGCCAGACGATCAATCGCATGTTCCTTTTGGAAGCGGGAGTGATCTGATGGCGCCTTCGTCAGATTGCGATCTGTTGACCGCCACCCGACAGAAGAATCTCCGGCGCACCGAGGCCTCCTGCTATCTGCGTGAGGTTTATGGCATTCCCTGCGCGCCGGCGACGCTGGCCAAGATGGCGACTTTGGGCACCGGCCCAAACTATCGGAAGTACAACAACTCTCCGATCTATCCCGTTGCCGAACTCGACGCCTGGGCGCGAAAGCAACTCGGCTCGCTTCATTCATCATCTTCCGATCATGCGCGCGACAGCGCCGGTGACGAAGACTGACGCGATGGCGCGCGGCCCTTGCAATTTCCGGCAAAGAGACCTGACCTGCGCGCTTCGCGCCGCCGTCGAGGCCGGGATCACGGTGCAGCGGATCGAGATCAGATCAGGCGCCATCGTCGTCGTGACAGGTGACAGCCCCGCCGCGCCGGCGGATGATCTGGACCGGGAGCTGGCCGACTTCGAGGCGCGTCATGGTCAAGGTTGATCTCAAAGGAATAGCCAAGGTCAAGGCGAAGGGCCGCACATACTATTACGCTTGGCGCGGCGGCCCGCGGCTGCGCGGCAAACCTGGTTCTCCTGAGTTCATCGCATCTTACAACGAAGCCGTCGAACAGCTTCGCGCGCTCGACGAGAGCCGCTTCCGTTTCGTCGTCGCCGATTACAAAGGCAGCGCTGACTATAAGAAGCTCGCAGATTCCACGCGCGATCAGTGGGGCAAATGGCTCGACCGGATTGCGCTCTACTTCGGCGATCTCCGTATCGCCCAGTTCGATCGCCCGGCGAAAATCCGCCCCGTCATCCGCCGCTGGCGCGGTCAATGGGCGGATCGGCCGCGTACCGCCGACTATGGCATGCAGGTGCTGTCCCGCGTGCTCGCCCATGCCGTCGAGCTCGGCAGCATTGCCGGCAATCCCTGCGAGGGGATCAAGCACCTCTACAACAATGATCGTTCCGAGATCATCTGGACAGATACGGACTTGGCGCTGATCAGGAAAACCTGCTCGACGGAGATCGCCCAGGCGATCGATCTCGCCGCGCATACGGGCCTTCGGCTCGGCGACCTCCTGCGGCTGTCCTGGTCTCATGTCGGCGACGACGCGATCGTGCTCACCACTGGCAAGAGCCGGCATCGCCGCGAGGCCATCATTCCGCTCTACGGCGCGCTGCGCGAGGTTCTAGCGCGCATTCCGAAGCGCGCCACGACGATCCTGACCAGCAGCAAGCGACGGCCGTGGACGCCGGATGGCTTCGGCAGCTCCTTCAACAAGGCGAAGATCGACGCCGGGACGTCGGAGCAGGACCTGCACTTCAACGACCTGCGGGGCACGGCGGCGACAAAGTTCTACATCGCCGGCTTCAGCATGCGCGAGATCGCGGAGACGCTCGCCTGGGAAGAAGAATCTGTCGAGAAAATCATCCGCCGCTATGTGGGCCGCGCGGCGGCCATCAAAGCACGTATCAAGAAATTGGAGGCCAAAGAATGAACAAACCCTGCAAAACCGATGACAAAACCGCAGCGACGAATTCGGCTAAGTCTTGGAGCGGGCGAAGGGAATCGAACCCTCGTATGCAGCTTGGGAAGCTGCCGTTCTACCATTGAACTACGCCCGCCTTTTTCGCTTCTCGTCCTCTGATGTAGCTGAGACCGGGCGATCCGCCAAGACGGTTAGTCAGGACTGCGAACAATCGCTGCGGAAAGACGGCGGCAATATTTTAAAGCAGCCGCACGATCTGGATGCCCGGGATCAGCGCGCTGACGGAGAGCACGACGGCCGCGATCATGTACGCGCCGCCGCCGCCAACTCGCCGCGTTCGAACCAATAGAAGAAACCGGGCGAGAACGTGGAGGTGGTGTAGCCGCCGCAAATACCGAGCGTGAGAAAAATACGCACCGCCTGGGGTCGCGAACAGGTCGCATTCCCTACGAAAACCTTGGTCCCAGCAGCCTGCCGAAGCCCCATGCTGATGAGATAGCGGGCCCCCGATCCAAGCGACCTGCCGGACGCGACGGCCCATAATAAACGACCAGTTCAACGCTGGCCTCTCCGGAGCGTTTTCGCGCGAAGCCGATACCGGTTTGAATTAAGAAAACGCGTCAAATCAAAATCAGAGGCCGCGCCTCTGATGTCATCACGAGCGGGGCTCCGGCGGCCATTGGGCCGTACCGCCGAGGGCGCTGATGACCGCCAGCGGGACCAGCAGGAGCACCGCCAGCGAGACCAGCAGAGAATCTATCGGGACCATGTCGGAATCCGTCAGGTATGCGATCGCGACCGCAATCCAGCAGACGCCGATGCCCCATAACGAGACTGACAGCGAATTCGGAAGTCTGGTCATAAGCGCCCTTTCTCGGGCGTAGCGGGGAAGGAAACAACTCCTACCGACGCGCAAGCGCCCGGTAGGAGTCATCAGCCTTGCGGCGGTTATCGGGGAACCCCATCCCCATCGATTTGGATCATGCCAGCCGTATCGACGCTCCAGTCAAGTCCGACCGTGAGCAGGAAACGCCCGGCACTGAGATAACCGCCAGGACGCGCGTCCGTTCCGTCCGCTACCCTAGACGCGGAAATGCTTCGACAGCTTGAGGCCCTGGGCCTGATAGTTGGAGCCGATGCGCTGGCCGTACATCGCGTCGGGCCGCGCCAGCATCTTTTCGTAGACGAGACGCCCGACGATCTGGCCATGCTCGAGAATGAACGGGACCTCGCGCGAGCGCACCTCCAGCACCGCGCGCGAACCTTGTCCCCCGGCGCCCGCATAGCCGAAGCCGGGATCGAAAAAGCCGGCATAGTGCACGCGGAACTCGCCGACCAGCGGGTCGAACGGGACCATTTCTGCGGCGTAATCGGGCGGCACCTGCACGGCTTCCTTTGATGCGAGGATGTAGAACTCGCCGGGATCGAGGATCAGGCTGCCATCCGGCCGCGCCGCGATCGGCTCCCAGAATTCGCCGACCGCATAGCGGCCGCGGCGATCGATATCGATCACGCCGGTATGGCGCTTGGCGCGATAGCCGACGAAGCCGTGGGCATGCGCGCCGGACAGATCGACGCTGAGCGCCACACCGCTGGCAAAATCGGGATCGTCGACATCGACCAGCCGCTCCCGCGCATGCAGCGCGTCGAGTTCGTCGGCATCGAGAACAGCGTCGCCGGTGCGGAAACGGACCTGTGACAGCCGCGAGCCCTCGCGCAACAGCACCGGGAATGTCTTGGGGCTGATCTCGGCATAGAGCGGGCCATGATAGCCGGCGCCGATCATGTCGAAGCTCCGGGTGCCGTCGGCGATCACGCGCGTGAACACGTCGAGCCGCCCGGTCGAACTTTTCGGATTGGCCGAGGCGACGATTTCAGGCGGCAGCGCCAGGCTTTCCAGCAGCGGCACGATGTAGACGCAGTTGGTCTCCAGCACCGCGCCGTCGGAGAGATCGATTTCGTGCAGCTTCAATTCGTCGATGCGTTCAGCGACGGTCGCGCCCGGTCCCGGCAGAAAACTCGCGCGCACTCGATAGGCGACGGCGCCGAGCCGCAGGTCGAGACTGGCCGGCTGGATCTGGCTCTCGACGAAGGGATACTCGGGAAGGATCAGGCCCGCGTCCGCCATCGCCGCGATCATGCGGTCGGGCAGAATGCCGTTGGCGTCGGGCGGAAGCGTGAATGGCACGATGGCGTCCTGGCGGCGTGGGCGATGTGGCCCGAAAAGGAGCTCCAATCGGTTATCCGACGGCCGCAACGCGAATGTCAATTGATTGGCTTGACGGACAGGACGTGCCCGACTAGGCATGAGGCGTTCCGTGGTGATTTGAGCCGGCCGGCTTGCAGCCACGTTAAATAAGTCGCTAAACAGGCCGGGGACAATGTGATCCCGGCCTGTGGATTTTTTCCAGGCCGGTTTTTTGTGGCCGTTTCCAAGCGGCCGCGCAGGAGGTCACATGTCGCAGTCTTCACCCACCGCCCGATATCGCCCGGAGACCCGGCTGGTTCATTCCGGGACGTTGCGCTCGCAGTTCGCCGAGACCTCGGAGGCGCTGTTTCTGACGCAGGGTTATGTCTACGACACCGCCGAGCAGTGCGAAGCGCGGTTCAAGGGCGACGACCCCGGCTTCATCTACTCGCGCTACTCCAATCCGACCGTCGCCATGTTCGAGCAGCGCATGGCCGAGCTTGAAGGCGCGGAGGCTGCACGCGCCACCGCCACGGGCATGGCGGCGGTGACGACCGCGATGCTCGCCCCGCTGAAGGCAGGCGACCACGTCGTCGCGGCGAAAGCCTTGTTCGGCTCCTGCCGCTACGTTGTCGAGGACCTGCTGCCGCGCTACGGCATCGAGTCGACGCTGGTCGACGGCCTCGATCTCGATCAGTGGCGCAAGGCGATGCGGCCGAACACCAAAAGCTGCTTCATCGAAAGCCCCACCAACCCGACGCTCGACGTGCTCGACATCGGCGGCATCGCCGAGGTCGCGCATCAGGCCGGGGCACGGCTGATCGTCGACAACGTGTTCGCGACGCCGATCTGGCAAAGTCCCCTGGCGCTCGGCGCGGACGTCGTGGTGTATTCCGCCACCAAGCACATCGACGGCCAGGGACGCACGCTTGGCGGCGTCATTCTGGCATCCAACGCGTTCGTGCAGGATCACCTGCAGACCTTCATCCGCCAGACCGGGCCCTCGATCTCGCCGTTCAACGCCTGGGTGTTGCTGAAAGGGCTTGAAACGCTGGGCGTCCGCGTGCGCCAGCAGACCGAGAGCGCCGCGGCAATCGCGGAGGCGCTGGCGTCGCACCCCAAAGTGTCCCGCCTCATTTATCCCGGCCGGCCCGACCATCCGCAGGCGGCGCTGGTGAAGAAACAGATGCGCGCCGGATCGACGCTGATCGGCTTCGAGGTCAAGGGCGGCAAGGCGGGCGCCTTCCGCTGTCTCAACGCGCTGAAGCTCGCGCGCATCTCGAACAACCTCGGCGACGCCAAGAGCCTCGTGACCCATCCTGCGACCACCACCCACCAGCGTCTCGCGCCGGAGGTCCGCGCCGGCCTCGGCATCGGCGAAGGCTTCATCCGCTATTCGGTCGGCCTCGAACACAAGGACGACCTGATCGAGGATCTCGCCGCCGCGCTGGAAGCCGTGTGAGGGGTCGTGTGTCCCGGATGCTGTGCACCGCGGAGCGTGCATTGCTGATCCGGAACCGCATTATGAGAGTGCAGCGATTTGTATGGTCCCGGCTCTGCGGAGCGGCGTGAAAAACGCCGCACCGCGTCCGGGACACAACGACCTCACAACGGCCGATTGACCACGGTGGCCGCCGGCAGCCTGACGCCAGCCTGCATCTGGTCCACCGACCTGATGATGTCGTCTCCAAGCAACTGGGCGAAACAGGCATAGCCCCAGTCGTTCATGTGCAGGCCGTCTTTGGTGACGAAGGCGTCGAACGGCAGCGACTGCCGGTCGTGCCAGTCGCGCATGACCTCGAAGCGCGGGAAAATCCCGACGTGCCTGACGTGCGCGACCTTGCTCAGCAGACTGACCATCCTGCCGGCATTCTCGCCCCTCGCATTGACGGCGGGGGCGTATTGCGGATCGACCAGAACCAGATCGGCACCGGAGGCCTGAATGGTCGCGACGCCGTCTTCGACGGTTTTCACGGTGCTCGCGGGATCGAGATTGCGCAGCACCGCGTTGGTGCCGACCTGCCAGATCACCATGTCCGGCTTGGCATCGATCACCTCCGACCGCAGCCTCTTCATCATCTCGGGGGCGTCCTCGCCGCCCTTGCCGCGATTGATCACGGTGATGGCAGCCGCTGGATACTTGCGATGCAGCTGAGCCGCCAGCCGGTTCGGATAGGTGAATTCGGGCGACGTCGCGCCGTACCCTTGCGTCGACGACGAGCCGAAGGCGACGATGACAATCGGCTTGTTGGCGGCGAGCTTGGCCGCGACGTGCGGCAGCGAGCCCATCGATTGCGAGATTCCCTTCGGCGGCAGGCAGGGGACGCGGTTGAAGATGTCGCGGACGCGGGCGGCAACCGCCCTTGCCCGGTCGGTCGGGGTTTCGGTCGGGTCCTGCGTCGGCGCGCCGGGGACTGCTGCCGCAGTGCCGGTCGAGGGTGGTGCGGACGGGCCGGAGCTGCCCATCGGCAGCACCGCCGCATGAGCCGGCGCAGTTTGCGCGGTAGCGCCCGAGGTCGATGCGCCCGTCAGCATCAACGCGATCGCCAGCACAGCCGAGCCGGAAATTCTGGAGAAACGACCGCGGCCCGTCATCGGCGCCGTGTCCCGAGTTCGGCAGGATTGATATGGGCGGTATCGATGACGAATGTCGACAAGGCGCGGCCAAGGCAATCGTGAACGCGCTTGGCCAGACCGACCCCGCGCACCGCGCTGAACAGATCGAATTCGCCGGTCTCATTCCATCGATTCATGATCGCAAACCGGTCGAACAAAGGAACGTCGTGCTGCTGCGCCACCACCCGCATGTTGTCGATGTAGGAGGTCGGTGAAACCATGGTTTCGGTGCGCGGACTGTACTGCATGTTCATCAGCACGACGTCGGTGGCCGCATTTTGCAATGCAGTAACGCCCTGGTCGAGGGCATCGTGAAAGCTGTCGACGTCGACCGACCGGATGGCATCGACGGTGCCAGTCTGCCATACGACCAGGGTCGGCTTTTTCGCCTGCGCGAGCTTGCCGAGGCCGGGCGCGACATCCGCGGCGGTTTTCCGGGGCGCCAGTTCCATGGAAACGGATACGGCGATTCCCGGCAATTTCTCGCGAAGCATGGCCTGCAACCGTGCCGGATAGGCCTCACCCTCCGCCCCCGCGATGGTCGAGGAACGGCTCCCCACGACCAAAATATCGAGCGGGCCTCCGGCCTTGATCGCCGCGGAGACACGGGGCAGCGGGCTGTCGCTGGTCAGCAGATAGGCTGGAACGTCGCAGCTTTTGGGCGGGTCGTCGGCGCGCGCGAGGGCGCTGGCCGACAAACCGGCCATCACGAACAAGACCGACATCCAGCCGGCCCTCATGCTCCTCCTCCTGCGAGATCCGCGTCGCCGTCGGCGGATTTGGCGCGGCCTCCGCCCTTGCCGGCGATCTTTTTGTACCACGAAAATACCCAGGCGGCTGCGGACATGATGAGGATTCCGCAAACACTGATAACGAAATGAAGCCCGGCGCCGCCGGACGCCTCGGCCAGGATGAACTGTCCGGCAAAGGCCAGGAAGATGCCGATGCAGAAAATCTCCAGCGAGTGCTGGCCGCACAGGATCAGCGGCCGCAGCCACGGCGACGTCAGCCCCGGCCAGTCCCTCGGCAGGAAACGGACGGTCAGCGCCGCCAGCGCCAGAAAATGGACGAAGCGCAGCATGTCCAGATTGGTCTTGTCGATCGGATACATCCACTGTTCGACGACGCGCGGCATGAAATGGTTGAGCTGCGGCACATGCCAGGTCAGCGTCGTGTAAAAGGCGAACAGCAGATAGGCCACGCAGATCCACAGCGTGACCCGCGACGACAGGATCCGCGACATCCGCTTCGCGCCTCCGAGCGCGCACCACGCACCGAACAGAAACAGCAGTTGCCAGGCGAATGGATTGAAGAACCAGACCCCGTTGGGATAGGCCGGCAGCGCAAGGTCGAATTGCCTGGTGAGGATATAAAGACCCACCGACAGTCCCAGCCCGAGGTCCGCCCTGCGCCGCATCAGCCACAGCATCGGCGGGAAAAAAAGCATCAGCGCGATATAGAGCGGCAGCACGTCCATGTTGACGGGCCGGAATTTCAGAAGCATCGCCTGGACGATGGTGACGTCGGGGTGCTTGAGGAAATCGAGGATGCCCATTTCCTCGGCGTAAAGCGGATTGTCGAAGCTGCTCGCGACGTAGGAGATTTCCGCCAGAAAGATCGTGAACAGAAAGATGTGCGCCACGTAGATCTGCCAGACGCGCTTGAGAATGCGCGCGGCGGCAACGACGAATCCGCGCTGCAGCATGACGCGCCCGTAGACGAAGGCCGCCGTATAGCCCGAGATGAAGATGAAAATCTCGGTGGCGTCGCTGAAGCCGTAATTGCGAATGGTGAGCCAGGTCAGAAGGTTCTGCGGCAGATGGTCGATGAAGATCAGCCACAGCGCCAGCCCGCGGAACAGATCAAGCCGCAGCTCGCGTTCGAGATGCGCGGCCGGAATCGCAGCGCCTGCCGCGCGCGTAACGCCATCGGCCGCCACCTTGGCGCGGGCTGCGACAACCTGATCGGCAACCGACGGCATGCGCTCTGCTTCGAAACGTCTCGACCGCCCCCGATCGAGACTGATTTACGGGACCACAGCTTCACGCTAACGGTGACAAAAAAGCAATATTGCGGCCGGACTTCTGGCCCGGAACTGCATGGTTTCACAACTAAGTGGGGGCTGGTTCCTGCGCCTGTTTTCGCTATGATTGCGTCTGTCGACTAGTGGCTTTCCGCTTCCGGTGGAATCAGAAGCGGTTCTATGTTTTTGGTTTGATGCGTTTTCTTCGCGCGAATCGGTAGCCAGTTCGCGCGAAGACGCTAGGAAGACGCTATAGAGAGCTTCAGATGTACCGCGCCGTTACCCGCCAGATCGAAGTCACCGTAGAGCCGAATTTCATGCCCGAGCGGTCGTCCGCCGAGAGGGGGCATTTTTTTTGGTCCTATACGGTGGTCATCACCAATGCGGGGCAGGACACCGTCCAGTTGCGCACGCGGCACTGGATCATCACCGATGCCTCCGGGCGGAAGCAGGAAGTCCGCGGCGAGGGCGTGGTCGGCGAGCAGCCGGTGCTCGCGCCCGGCGAGCGCTTTGAATACACCAGCGGCGTTCCGCTGCCGACCGCCAACGGCTTCATGAGCGGCCGCTATCAGATGATCTCGATCCGGAGCGGCGAGCCCTTCGAAATCGATGTCCCGACCTTCTCGCTCGACAGTCCCGACAGCAAGCGCGTGCTGAACTGAACAGGCGGCACCTATTCCACGCCGGCTTCCTCCGGCGTGAATTCGTACACCGAACTGCAGAACTCGCAGGTCACCGCGACCTTGCCGTCCTGCACCATCCCGGAGCGGTCCTGCGGCGCAAAACTCTTCAGCATCGCCGCCACCGCGTCGCGCGAGCAGGAACATTGTGCGTGCAGGGCCTGCGATGGAAACACCCGAACCCCGCGCTCATGGAACAGCCGGTACAGCAGGCGTTCGCCCGATAAATCGGGATCGATCAGTTCGAGATCCTCGACGGTTGCGATCAGCGACTGGCCCTCGACCCAGGCATCGTCCTCCG
>JBIQHO010000478.1:0-2060 GCA_044508545.1 Bradyrhizobiaceae bacterium
CTGCACGAGCTTGTCGAGATCGGTGTCATCGCTCTCTTCCAGCTCACGCACCATGCGCTCGGCGATCGCAACCAACCGCCCCGTCAACAGACGAAGCTTCAGGTTTGGCCCGGCGCGCCAGAGCGGCACGGTGTGGGGAGAGCGCGGCGCGAGCGGCGGACGCGTCCAGCCGTAGTTTTTCGTCCAAACCGAAATGGTCGTGCGCTTGACGCCGGTCTTCTTCGCAATCTGATGCTGCGACAGCGTGGTCTGTTCGATCAGGCGGCGGACCCATGCCACGGTCGAGTCCGCATGCGGTTGCCGCCCGCCGCGTCGCCGGTGCGGAACTGGCTGTGCGTCGTCAGGCGTTTCGTCCGGCTGGACGCGGAGGCGGGTGAGGGCGGGAGGTGTGTGTGGCGGGGTCATGTCGCGGAATATAATCCTATAATCCGGCGACGGCAAGGGGCAAGCAAGCTTAAGGATGCGCGCCCCGTCTCGTGGGCATTCGCACGCGTTACGGGGTGCCCGCTAATCCGGCATTCGCTGCGCAAAATCTGGTCAATCTTGCTGCCCGCGCCGGTTTTCTCAAGTCAATCGCTGCCTCGTCCATGGCACGGGCATTGCACGGCCATTGTCCCAGACGTTTTCAGACGGGAGGACATGATGAAGCGTTCCGACCTCACCGAGAAGATTCTCGACATCAAGCGCGAGAAAGAATGGAGCTGGAAATACATCGCCGGCGAGATCGGCGGGTTTTCGGAAATCCTGATCGTCAGCGCGCTGCTCGGCCACATGAAGCTGACCAGGCCGCAGGCGGCGGCGGCCGGAAAGCTGTTCGGCCTTTCCAAGACGGAGATCGCGATGCTCAACGAGGTGCCGATGCGCGGGCAGGGCACGCCGATGCCGCCGACCGATCCGTTGAT
Organism: Bradyrhizobiaceae bacterium; assembly: GCA_044508545.1. Taxonomy (GTDB): domain Bacteria; phylum Pseudomonadota; class Alphaproteobacteria; order Rhizobiales; family Xanthobacteraceae; genus Nitrobacter. The sequence goes on from JBIQHO010000478.1 coordinate 903, forward strand.
CTATCGGCTGTACGAACTGGTCATGATCAACGGACCGGCGCTGAAAGCGCTGATCGAGGAAGAATTCGGCGACGGCATCATGTCGGCGATCGACTTCGACCTGGAGATCGCGCGCGTCGCCCATCCCAAGGGCGACCGGGTCAAGATCGGCATGAGCGGCAAGTTTCTGCCGTTCAAGTATTACGGCGCGACCGGCAATAATCTCGAATACGGTTTGAAGGAGGAGTGACAGCGCCGCCGTTGCCGTGACGGACGGATCAGTGTGTGCAGGCGCCTCTGGTTAACACACTGTAAAGGCGGGGCTGGAGGTTCGGCGGGCCGGATTGTTCAAATGACAAGCTCCGGTTGTTATTCCCGCGCATGGAACGTCGCATGCGAGGGAATGCCCTATGACACAATGCCCTGTGACACGCTGTCGTCTGCTTGCCGTTGTCGCCGGCACATTGCTGGCGGGGACGGCCGCCGCCGCGCAATCGCCGGTGCTCGACAAACCCGCGCGGCGGAGCGCCGAGCCGCTCGAATTGCAGCACCGTCAGGACGGGTTTGTGCGGGTCCAGAGCACGATCAGCTTCTTCGTGGCCGGTCCGTCCGGCGATGGTAGCGAGGCGGAAAAGCTGCGGGAAAAAGCCCGGCAGTCGATTTATGCGACCGCCGCGCGGGAATGCGATCTGTTGAAGGCGACGCTCGCCAGCGAATGCCGGCTGGAATCGGTCAATAGCAACATCAATTCCGCCCGTCAGTACGGTCCGGCGCAGCAGGAAGGTTTCACGATCAACGGAACGATGACGTTCCGGATTACACTGAAATAGCGCAAAAATCCCGCGCCGCTATGTCCCCGCCTTCACCTGCGCGATGGCTTCCGCCAGCAGCCCGTCCATCTGGGCACGGACCTGCGGTTCGGTGAGCGCGATGCCCTTGGCGGAGAGATCGCCCATCACCTTGCGAACCACGTCGGCGTCGCCGGCTTCCTCGAAGTCCGCGGCGACCACCTCTTTGGCATAGGCATTGGCGGCGTCGCCGGTGATCCCGAGCTTCTCCGCGGCCCACAGTCCCAGCAGCTTGTTGCGGCGGGCCAGGGCCTTGAATTTCTGCTCCTCGTCGAGTGCGAACTTCTTCTCAAAACCTTCTTCACGCTTGTCGAATGATGTGCTCATGGTC
>JBIQHO010000479.1:0-2057 GCA_044508545.1 Bradyrhizobiaceae bacterium
AGCGCGGCCGCGTCGGAGGCTTCCACCGCCCCCGCGGACGAACCGACGCCCGCCGAACCGGCCGCCGGGCATTCCGCTACCGCACCGACGGCGGTTCCGGCTCCGGCCGCGCCGCAGGCGCCCGGCCTGCTGTTCCGGCCGCGCCAGCTCTCCGACAAGCCGCGCGCGGCCGCGATTCCGGCAGTAATCCCCCTGACCCGACCGCCGGACGATCCCGGCGTCGATGACGACCCCGCCCACAATGACTATGACGCTTATGGGGAACTGGGCGAGGCACCGACCGCCCAGGCCGGCGGCTGGCGCGGGTTCCTGTCGCGGCTGGTCGGGTAGCGCCGGGTGCGGATCCGACTGGGCTCCGGACTGCGGCGCGGTCGGCGTGCGCGGTCCCTGCCAAGCCTTGCCAAGCCTCCTGCCGCCCGATATCAGGTGCTCCAGCGCAGCGGGCTCCACCGTTGCGCCGACGGTTCGCCGCAATAGCTCAGCCGGTAGAGCACATCATTCGTAATTAGCGGGTCCGCTAGAGAATGAGGTTCGAAGTCAGTGGGTTGAGGCTGGTGAGTGGAAGTCAGTGGGTTGGGGCTGGTGAGTGAAAGTTAGTAGGGCCATAGTATGGCCGTGTGTGAAGGGTTAAGCCGCTTTAGCTCAGTTGGTAGAGCACATCATTCGTAATGATGGGGTCGCGTGTTCGAGTCACGCAAGCGGCACCACTTCCCTGCCTGAGGAAGTCAAAGTGCGCAGATGACCGGTGGTCCATACGATCCGAGAGCCGTCGCCAACCTCATGCTGGACGAGGCTGACCGGTCGGGGATCAAGGTCACCAATCTTGCACTGCAAAAGCTCCTCTACTTCGCCCACTCCATCTTCCTGATCGAAGCCAAGCGACCTCTGGTCAGCGGCTATTTCGAGGCATGGCAATATGGGCCGGTGCATCCTGCCGCCTACTCGGCTTTCAAGACGGCAGGCAGTTCTCCTATCGACTTCCGCGCCACCGGGCAGAACGTGATGACCGGCGAGCGCCATGCGCTGGACCTTCCCGAGGACCCGGCCATTCGGCGTCATCTGGCGCGTATCATGTCGTCCTACGGGCAGCTATCGCCGGGGCGACTGGTGGACATCTCCCACGCCAAGGGAGCGCCTTGGGATTACATTGCGGACAAAGGAAGAACATCGGTTGCGCTGGGGTTGCGAATCCCCGATGATGTCATCGTTAACCGATTCAAGTTCCACAAGGTTTCCGTTGGCGCGGCTCCGGTCGCGGGAGAACCGGATGAAGATACGCCGCTTACCTGAGATCGATCTTGCCCGTGTCGCAACGCTGCCGACGGATCAGAAGCGGCGCGAACTTGAGCGTTTTAAGCTCGGGCATCCGACGATCACCTACAAACCAGTACGCGCCCGGTTCGCCGATATCTTCAATGTTCAGCCTGATATGTTCGCGGCTGCCGACCCGACCGCGTGGCCAGTTCTGGAACGACTGATACAGGCAAAGGCGACCTCCGACGACGAATGCAACGCCAACCTGCTCGTCGCCAAGGGTCTGCACGACTTCGCGCGCGCAAATGCCTTGCGAAGCCGCTCTCAAGCCTTCTTCCCGCTATCGCTGAGCGTCAGCGAGAAGGTGGAATACTGGTTGCCGATGGTGATGGCGCTGGAGGGTGCCCCGCTGGTGATCTTCATCGACCCCCGGCGCGGCAAGCGCCTGACGGCAGAAGCGAGACGGTTTGTCTTCTCGATGATGCATGAGCATATCCGGGTCGCCAATCCGGACTTCACCGCCGCTCGGCTCGGGATCGTGCAGTTCGGCGATGCGGCTGATGACCAGCGCCCGGTGACGCTGAGCACCGATGAAAGCGTCGAACTCTTTGGTTTCGACCAGCTCGACCAGATGGTGCGCGAGACCTACGACATCTGGCGCGAGGTCAGCGAGGCGCGCGAAGACGAGGTTCGCCGTAAGGCCGCTGGCGGTGGTCACGGTCCTCTGTTCGACTGACGGGCCTCAGCGCCCTTCCAGCCGCCGCCTGACGGCCTTCCGCACCCGATACCAATAGGTCTGCTCC
>JBIQHO010000051.1:0-15230 GCA_044508545.1 Bradyrhizobiaceae bacterium
GTCGCGCCGGACTTCCTCGGCGAAATACTCGCCGGCAAAAGTATGCGCCCCGTTGGCGCGGCTGGTCACGATCAGCGGATCCTTGCGGGCCTTGTCGGCGTCGGCCTGCTTGATCCAGCCGTTTTCCAGCAGCCGGTCAATGACGTAATCGCGCCGCTCGACCGCGCGGTCGTGATTCTTCACCGGATGCAGCGTCGAGGGCGCCTTGGGCAAGGCCGCGAGATAGGCGGCCTCGGCGACGGTCAATTCGTTGACCGACTTGTCGAAATACACGAGCGAAGCGGCCGCGATGCCGTAGGCGCCGAGGCCGAGATAAATCTCGTTCAGGTACAGTTCGAGGATTTTGTCCTTCGAATAGGCCCGCTCGATCCGCATCGCGAGCAGCGCTTCCTTGATCTTGCGCGTAAAGGACACCTCATTGGTCAACAGGAAATTCTTGGCGACCTGCTGGGTGATCGTGGAAGCGCCCTGCGGCCGCTTGTTGGATCCGTAATTCTGGGCATACAGCAGGGCCGCGCGCGCCATGCCGGAATAATCGATGCCGCCGTGCTCGTAGAAATTCTTGTCCTCCGCGGCCAAAAACGCGTTGATGACCAGCTTCGGCACCGCCTGTATCGGCAGATAAAGCCGCCGCTCTTTCGCGTATTCGCCGAGCAGCGAGCCGTCGGACGCATGGACGCGCGTCATCACCGGCGGCTCATAATTCTGAAGCTGGGAATAGTCCGGCAGGTCCTTGGAAAAATGCCAGATCAGTCCCGCCGCCGCCGCGACGCCGACCAGAAACAGGATCGTTCCCGCTGCAAACAGAAAACCGACGAATCGCAGCAGCAAGCGCATTATCGATGTCCGTTTCGTTGCCGGCCCCCGGCGATATCGCGGCGCGTCCGCAAGCCTTGTTCGTCGGTTGATGCATCCGTTCGTCGAAGCATCCGCCGGACGGGAACTCCGGTTGTGGCCGATTCTGCGAACTTTGCGACAACTTTTCTATAGAGCGGCGGCTGTGGCCAAACTAGGGCTTCAACGGGCCGCCCCCGGCCGAAACCACCCTTTTTGCAAGAAACGTCTCGACGGCCTTCGCGACCGAACCCACCGTTTTGGAGCGCCAGTCGTCGGACACCATCTGGCGGAGGTCAGCCTTGTTGGAGACGAAACCGAGTTCGACCAATACCGACGGCACGTCGGGCGCCTTCAACACCCTGAACCCGGCCGACTTCAGCGGGTGCTTGTGCATCCGCATGGTCGTTTGCATCTCACTCATCAACAGCCGGGCGAAGCGATTTGAAAACGTGCGCGTTTCCCGCTGCGCGAGGTCGATCAGGATATCGGCGACGTCGGTCGGCTCTTCGGTCAGATTGACGCCTCCGATGGCGTCGGCCTTGTTTTCGGCCTCCGCCAGCCGCTCCGCTTCGGCGTCCGACGCCTTGTCCGACAGCGTGTAGATCGTCGCGCCCCGGGCGTCGCCCTCGCGGCGCGGCAGCGCGTCCGCGTGGATCGACACGAACAGCGCAGCGCCGTTGGTTCGGGCGACGCGCACCCGCTCGGCCAGCGGAATGAAGGTGTCGTCGGTCCGGGTCATGACAACGTGATATCTGCCGTCCTGCTCGATGCGGTCACGCAGCGCCATGGCAAAAGCAAGCACCAGATCCTTTTCCGTCTCACCCGTCGAAGCCTGGGTTCCGTTGTCGATTCCGCCATGACCCGGATCGATCACGACCACCGGACGCATGTCCGAAGGCGTGGCGCCCCCGGTCGAGCCGGTCGCATCATCCACGGCCGGCTCCGGGGAAACCGCGCCCCTCAAGCCTTCAGAACTGTTTGAGACAGCCAAAAGGCGATTGAATGCAGCCCGATCGACGGTTTCCAGTTCGACCACCAGGCGGGGCGGCTGACCGTTTGCGGCATCGAGCACATAGGCCTTTTCGATTTTCGCGGGCCCCGCGAGATCGAACACGATCCGCGATCCGCCGGGCATCACCAGCCCGTAGCGGAACGCCTTGATCAGGCCCCGTCCGGTGTCGCCCGCGCCGGGCGCGAGGCGGAAGCTCACCTGGGGGATGTCGATGACGGCCCGGTCAGGTTCGGCCAGCAAAAAGGCGTGGACATCGATCTTCTTGTCGAGATCCAGGATGAAGCGGGTCTGCTTCATATCGCCCGCGAGCCGGACCTCCGAAGCGACCGGAAAATCCCCCGCGACATCGGGACGATCAGAATCGGTCCCGGCGGCGAGTGAAGCTGCGCCGGAAACAAACAGCGCAGTGGCGCAGAGCCAGATGAGTCCCAGATTTGTGCGGCTCGCCAACGAACCCGTGCCTCCGAGCTGCCTTTATTACCGCAATAGGACCGCAGGGTTAATCGAACCTTAACCCGCTGCCCACAAATACCGGCAGTGTTGCCGGTCGGCGACGCTGTCCCTTGCAAGCGGCAAACAATCCACGTATGTAAGGTGACGCTGACGGTTAAACTTCCGGTTGTGTCGCGTTCAGCCTCCCGGTGCAGCGCAGGACTTCAAGTTGTTCGAAGTGCCCGCGTTCCCGACCCTCCACTGCCAGCGCGTCGCGCGGCCGATCTGGAGCGGCGGTTTCCAGCCCAGGGAGGTGTCCGGTGGCAGATTTTTGCGCCGGGAACGGTTTCAGAAGGCTCGGGAACGGTTTCAGGAAGGTAACCACCGATTATCCCGGCCCTGCGGCCACGAGGTACGACAGCCGACCGGCACTTTGGCGCCGCGTCGGTCCGGCAGCGAGATCCACGGCGGCGCTTTTGCCGCCGACCTGTTCAGACGGGCCCGACGCCTGATGCGCCAGACTGAAGAGCCGACCAAAATCCCCGCAAAGACCGCGCCGACGCGAGGCGAGAGCTTCGCGCGCCGCACCGTGCCGGGAACAGGATCGGCTGGGCGCCCAGGACCGCATCGCGGCCTTCCCCTCACCCCCGAATCAGGTGGACCGTTGCGTCACCCGGCCGCGCGGAACGCGCGCGCCGTGCCATGCGCCCTCCGCCGCCAAGAGCTCCAACATGTCCAACAAACCCAACAAAATGTTGATCGACGCCACCCACCCGGAAGAAACCCGGGTGGTCGTCGTGCGCGGCAACCGCGTCGAGGAATTTGATTTCGAATCCGCCCAGCGCAAACAACTGCGCGGCAACATCTATCTGGCCAAGGTCACCCGCGTCGAACCTTCGCTGCAGGCCGCGTTCATCGAATACGGCGGAAACCGCCACGGCTTTCTTGCCTTCAGCGAAATCCATCCGGACTACTATCAAATTCCGGTCGCCGACCGTCAGGCGCTGATCGAAGCCGACGAGCGCGCGCATCGCGAGGCGGAGGAAGAACCGGAAGATCGCTCCGGCCGCCGCCGTTCCCGGAATCGCAGCTCCCGCCGACGCGATCACGGCGAACGCGTGCAGAGCGCCGTCGTCGAGGATGCCGACCATGAGGACGCGGCGGCAGATGCCTCGCAGTTCAGTGAGCCGCACGACGACCTGACGCCGAACGATCATATCGGGCAGCAACACGAGGTGCAGGATCACGATCATCCATACGAGGATGACGCGAATCACGATCACCACGAGCAGGCGCATGACGACGCGGGGCACGACGATCTTCACGGCTCCGATCGTCACGAAACCGATGCCGACGGCCCGCACGAATCGCAAGACCTTGCTTTCACGTCCGCCTCGGATGACGCTGCCCCCGCGCATCGCGACGAGGCGCATGATGCCTCCGACAAAGCCCCGGTAGCGTCGAATCCGCACGCGGCCGATTTCGAGCTACAGGCCCCTGACGCTCAAGACGATCATGCGGAACCCGCCGTTCTGGTTGCCGAGGAGGCACACGAACCTCACGATCATCACGAAGCTCACGATCACGACGTCGTCTCCTCTGAAGAGGACGAAGACGATGGTGAGACCGAGGAGGATCAGCAGGTCGAATCCGTCGGCGGCGACGATGCGCTGGAGGAAGTGCCCGAACGCGCCTACCGGCCGCGGCGTCAGTACAAGATTCAGGAAGTCATCAAGCGCCGCCAGGTGATGCTGGTGCAGGTTGTCAAGGAAGAGCGCGGCAACAAGGGCGCCGCGCTGACGACTTATCTGTCGCTGGCCGGCCGCTACGCCGTGCTGATGCCCAATACCGCGCGCGGCGGCGGCATCAGCCGCAAGATCACCTCGGCGCAGGATCGTTTGCGGCTGAAGGAGGTTGTGCAGGATCTCGACGTGCCCGAAGGCATGGGGGTTATCCTGCGCACCGCCGGAGCCTCGCGCACCAAGCCCGAGATCAAGCGTGACTTCGAGTACCTGATCCGCATGTGGGAGACCGTGCGCGACGTGACCTTGCGCTCGCAGGCGCCGACGCTCGTGTACGAAGAAGGCTCGCTCATCAAGCGCTCGCTGCGCGATCTCTACAGCAAGGAAATCGACGAAATCCAGGTGGCCGGTGAAGCCGGCTATCAGGAGGCGCGCGATTTCATGAAGATGCTGATGCCGTCCAACGTCCGCGCGGTGAAGCCATATCACGACTGCCAGCCGCTATTCTCGCGCAACGGCGTCGAAAGCCAGCTCGATGCGATGTTCTCGCCGACGGTGCAGCTCCGCTCCGGCGGCTACATCGTGATCAACCAGACCGAGGCGCTGGTGTCGATCGACGTCAACTCGGGCCGTTCGACCCGCGAACACCACATCAAGGATACGGCGCTCAAGACCAATCTCGAGGCCGCCGAGGAGGTCGCCCGACAGTTGCGCTTGCGCGATCTCGCCGGCCTGATCGTCATCGACTTCATCGACATGGACGAGAAGCGCAACAACCGCGCCGTGGAGCGCAAGCTCAGCGATTGTCTGCGCCACGACCGCGCCCGCATCCAGGTCGGACGCATCTCGCACTTCGGCCTTCTGGAAATGTCGCGCCAGCGCATTCGCGCCAGCATGCTGGAAAGCTCGACCGAGCCCTGCCCGCACTGCGGCGGCACCGGTCACGTACGCTCGGTTCCTTCGGTGGCGCTGCAGTTGCTGCGCAGCCTGGAGGAAACCCTGATGAAGGGCGCGACGCACAATCTTGTTGTGCGGACACGCACCAACGTTGCGTTGTACGTGCTCAACCAGAAGCGCGGTCATCTGCGCGACCTCGAACGCAGCTTCAAGGTTGGCCTTTCCGTGATCGCCGATCCTGCGATCGCCGGCCAGCAATCGTTCGTCATTGATCGCGGCGAACAGGTGCATACGCTGGAGGCAGCGAAAGCGCTGCTGGCCACGCAACTTGCCGCATTCCCTTCGCAGGCCGACGAAGTCCATGAGCATGAGGACGAGCAGCCGCTCGAAACCGAAGCCGCGACCGAGACCGGCGACACCGAAGCCCGCGCCGACGAACAAACGGCTGGCGAAGCAGAAGGTGACGGCCGCAAGCGCAAGCGCCGGCGGCCCCGGCGCGAACGGTCCGTCGAAACCCGCGAAGACCCGGTAACGCACGATGACGACGCCGACAACGTCCTGATTCCCGCTGATTTCGCCGCGGCGCCTTTCATGACCGACGACGTCGAAAATGACGGAGACGACGCCGGAGTGCAGGCCCCCGAATCGCGGGCCGATTCTCCGGACGGAGAACGGCGCCCGCGGCGTCGCGGACGACGCGGCGGTCGTCGGCGCCGCGGCAGTGCCGACGCGGGCCTTGTCGATTCGATTTCCGACGAACTCGGCCCGACCCCGGCGCCGGAAGTCATCGAAGCCGTCGCAGATTTCGATTCCGCGCCGATCGTCCCTGAACCGCAGGCCGGCTCGACCGATGCCGAAGCCCCGCCGCGGAATTCTACGGCTGAGCCGGACATCGCCACGGCTCCCGACGTAGCCGGGGAGGAGACGAAGGATGAGGCCATGCCCGAATCCGAAAAAGCGGTTCGCCGCCGCTCGACGGTGCGCGAGAAGGTGAGCTTCACTTCGGAAGAGGCACCGCCTGTGGCGCCCACGGTCCAAAGCCAGCCGGAAGAAACGGATCCCGAGCCACAACAGCCTCCGGAAGAATCGAGCGAAGACCGTCCGCGGCGTGCGGGGTGGTGGTCGCGCCGCTTCGGCAGCGGCGGCTGAAGCGGTCTTTTCTCGAATGCAAAACGCCCGGTGTAGCCGGGCGTTTTTTTGCATAGGGTCGCACGAGACTGGAGCATGATCTCGAAACGTGGAAACCGGTTTTACGAAAAAGATCATGCTCAAACGAAAAGATACGCGACGAGTCTGATTCAACCCAGTTGAACCAGACTCTATAGAGTTCTGATTTCATCAAAACCGGAATGGCTCCAGGTCAGAAATGGCTGTAGGAAAGCCGCGGAAGCGCGATCTCGCCGCCTTCGGCATCAAGCCATTTCGGAGGTGTGTTGCCTGCAACGATCGTCCCGATCGGCGTGACCGCAACGCCGACGCTTCGTGCCGCCCGCCCGAAATCCCTGAAGCGATTCTCGGCGATGGTGCACAGGATCTCGTAGTCGTCGCCGCCGCTTACCATGGATTCGAGACAAGTCCGGCCTTGTTCCATCAGTCCGCGGGCGGCGTCCGATAACGGAACGGACCCGGCATCGATCACAGCCGAAACTCCCGAGGCCGCGCATAGTTTTGCAAGATCGCCGGCCAGGCCGTCGGACACATCCATCGCGGCGCGCGCAAACTTCCGAACGCTTTCCGCGAGAGCAATGCGCGGTTGCGGAATCCGGTAGCGGCCGAGCAACATCTCGCGGACCGCGGCATCGCCGACAGTTATTTTTCCCGTGAGAATAGCGAGGCCCAGCGAAGCATCGCCGATGGTGCCGGAGACAACGATGCGGTCGCCCGGCTCCGCGCGGCTGCGCAGGATCGTTTCGCCGGGCGGCACGTGACCAAAGGCGGTGATGGAAATCGTCAGCGGTCCCGGCGTTGCCACAGTGTCGCCGCCAAGCAAGGGGCAGTCAAATCCGGTTGCGTCGTCGGAGAGCCCGCGCGCGAATGAGGCGAGCCACCCCTCGTCGGCGTTGCGCAAGGCGAGACTCATGACGAAGCCGGCAGGCGTTGCTCCCTTCGCGGCAAGATCGGAAAGATTGACCCGCAAGGCCTTTTTGGCGACCGTCTCCGGCGGATCGTCGCTCAAAAAATGCACGCCTTCGACGATGGCGTCGGTGGTAATCACGAGATCGTCGCCGCCGACTTTCAGGATGGCCGCGTCGTCGGCAAGTCCCAGCGCGCCCGGATCTATTGCAATCGGCTTGAAGTAACGCCCAATCAGATCGTCTTCACCGGACGGCATGCCGTTGATCCTTGCGGGTAATCCTTGCCACGTTCAAAACTCATCACGGCCAGGCACAGCCGTTCGAAGAACGGTGTCGCTTCCGTTCACCTGTGTCCCCGCCATCCACGTCTTTTCCCGGCCGAACCCGGCAAGACAGGCATGACGACATCGACCCTGCCCTACCCTCGCGCAAACTCGTCGGCGCGGAAACGGCGTGCGATCTGATCGAGCACCGCGTTGACCATGCCGGCCTCCTCCTTCTCGACGAAGGCGTGCGCGACATCGACATATTCGGACACCACCACCCGCGCCGGAACATCCTTGCGATGCTCCAGTTCGTACGAACCGGCGCGCAGCACCGCCCGCAGGATTGCGGCGATACGCTTCAGCGGCCAGCCCTTCGACAGCGCATCGTCGATCAACGGGTCGAGTTTTCCCTGATCGCGGACCACGCCCGCCACCACGTCACGGAAGAATTCGGCCTCGGCGGGGAGATATTTGTCGCCTTCGACTTCACTGCCAAGCCAGTGGCTGTCGAACTCCGCGAAGACGTCGTTGATGCCTGCGCCGCCGATTTCCATCTGATACAGCGCCTGCACGGCAGCGAGCCGCGCCGCGCCGCGCCGGTTGGCCTTCCTGTCGATACCCGCCTTGATGTCCGCCATCGTGTTGTTACGCCTTCGCCAATCGGCGCTTGATCCGCAGCATTGCCAGCGCCGCCTGCGCCGCATGGCCGCCCTTGTTCAATTCGCTTGCGCGCGCCCTCGCCCACGCCTGCGCGTCGGTGTTGACGGTGATGATGCCGTTGCCGACCGGCACGCGCCGCTGCACCGACAAATCCATCAGCGCGCGGCAGGATTCCATCGAGACGATCTCGAAATGAATGGTGTCGCCCCGCACCACGCAGCCGAGCGCAACCACCGCGTCGTAAGGCTCGCCATTCCGCTCGGCCGCATCGAGCGCCATGGCAATCGCCGCCGGAATTTCCAGCGCACCGGGAACGGTGACAACTTCATAACCGACTCCGGCGGATCTCAGTTCCGCGACCGCGCCTTCGAGCAGCGCATCCTGAATGTCGTCGTAGAACCGCGCCTCGACGATCAGGGCGCGCGCGCCCGAGACGTCGGTCCGATCCTGAGGCGCTGCGCGCCTTGCCTCTGCCATACCCTGCTCCGGTTAGCCGCTGCCGGGCCAACCCGGCATTCCCATCCTGTTAAGAGGTTGGATAGACCAGTCAAGCCCGCGCACGATACTTCCGTCGATGTGACTTACTTCATCTCGCTCAGCCGCGCCGCGTAACGCGCCATCAGGTCGACCTCGATATTGGCCTCAAGGCCTGCGCGCCAATCGCCGAGCGTCGTGACGTCGAGCGTTCGCGGAATGATAAGCACCGAAAACGTCTCGTCCCGCACGGCGTTCACCGTCAGCGATACGCCGTCCAGCGTCACCGAACCCTTGGCCGCGATGAAGCGCGCCAGATTCCGGACTGTGCGCAACTCAAAACGCACCATGCCGTGCAGATCGTCGCGCGCAACCACGGTTGCGATTCCGTCGACGTGGCCCGCGACGATGTGGCCGCCGAGTTCGTCGCCGATTTTCAGCGCGCGTTCGAGATTGAGCCGCGTTCCCACCGACCAATTCTTTGCCGTCGTCACGTCGAGCGTCTCAGCCCCGACATCGACGTCGAACCAGGTCCGCCCGCCAGCGACGCCCGAGGCGACAACAGTCAGGCAAACGCCGTTGCAGGCGATGGACCCGCCGTCTGCGATGGTGGAACGATCGTAGTGGCAGAGGATGCGCAGCCGATGCAGCCGGTTCTGCGCCGTCGGCGTCAGGCTTTCGATCTCGCCGATGTCGGTCACTATGCCGGTGAACATCAGAACCTTCTGCAGCGCCCCCGAAAGACTGTTCGCGCTCAAGCCAACTGGATTTATAACGTTTTCGAGCAAAGCGGAAAGGTTCACGTCTTAAACACGCTCGTAAATCGTGAGCGTGTCCAGATCCAGCGTCTCGCTCGCCCGAACCTTGAATTGAGACGATCGGGTGATGGCATCCAGCGGCAAGGGACCGAGCGCCGGCACGCCGTCGTCGCCGATCGGGTCGGGACCACGCAGCAGCCAGGCTTCATCGACCAGACCGGCTGCGACAAATGACGCTGCAACACGCGCCCCGCCTTCGACCAAGAGGCGCGTTATGCTCCTCTCCGACAGGGCGCGGAGAACGGCGCTCAGATCGAGCCCGGGCGCGCCGGCGGCGACCGGAACGCGCACGACCTGCACGCCGGCTGCGCCGAGTTTCGCGGCCGCGGACGCTTCAACAGGATCAGAAGCCAGCACCAAAAGCGGAGTCTCCCGTGCGGACCGGACCAGCCGGCTCTCGTGCGGGATGCGCAGCGCGTGATCCAGCACCACGCGCAGCGGCGAGCGCGTTTCCATGCCCGGAAGCCGGCAGGTCAGGAGGGGATCGTCGGCCAGCACGGTGCCGATGCCGACCAGGATGCTGTTGCACTGCGCGCGCAGCAGATGCACCCGCGCCCTCGCCGCCTCGCCCGTGATGGCGACGGGCGTGCCTCCGGCGGCTGCGATCTTTCCGTCGCTGGACGTCGCGAGTTTGAGGATGACGTGCGGGCGCTTGTCCCTGACCCGCCGGAAATGGCCGGCATGATGATGTGCGGCCTCGACCGCGCAAAGCCCGACTTCGACCGATAGTCCGGCGGCGCGCAACCGGGCGTGGCCCTGTCCCCGAACTTCGGGGGTGGGATCTTCGATAGCGGATACCACACGCGTGACGCCCGCCGCGATCACAGCATCGGCGCACGGCGGCGTCTTTCCGACATGCGAACATGGCTCGAGCGTGACATACAGCGTTGCGCCGCGCGCCGCCTCGCCCGCGCGCCGCAGCGCCTCGGCCTCGGCATGCGGACGGCCTCCCGGCTGGGTCCAGCCGCGGCCCACGATCACGCCGTCTTTCACGAGGACAGCGCCCACGGCCGGGTTGGGCGCGCTCGCTCCCAGGCCGCGGCGGCCCAACGCCAGCGCCAGTTGCATGAAATGCAAATCGGCGGCCTTGGCCGTCCGGAGCTTTTCGCCGTATTGCTCTTCCAGAACGCGGAAGATCATTTGCGCAGCGGCACCTGCCGCGCGTCGTCCTCGCTGGAGAGTTCACCCAGCACCGCCTCAAAATCCTTGGCCTCCCGGAAATTGCGGTAGACCGAGGCAAAGCGCACATAGGCGACGTCGTCGAGGCTTCGCAGATGCTCCATCACGATCTCGCCGATGGTCTCGGACGAAATTTCCGCCTCGCCGCCGCTCTCCAGTTCGCGGACGATGGCCGACACCATGGTCTCGACGCGTTCGGCATCAACGGGCCGTTTGCGCAACGATATCTGCAGCGAGCGCACCAGCTTGTCGCGGTCGAACGGCACCCGCCGTCCGTTGCGCTTGATGACCGTGAGTTCACGCAACTGCACGCGCTCGAAGGTGGTGAAGCGGAAATTGCAGGCCATGCAGACGCGCCGCCGCCGGATCACGGCCGAATCTTCCGTCGGCCGCGAGTCCTTCACCTGGGTATCCAGACTGTTGCAGCTCGGGCAGCGCATCGTTACTCCCCGTCATTGGCGGGCTCGGCCCGGCAATCCATCATTCTCACAAGATCGATGGATGCGCGGGTCAAGCCCGCGCATGACTGTTTGGAAACGTCTACGTATCCCATCGATCTCAACTTTACTGATAAATCGGGAAACGGGCCGTCAGCTCCTTGACCTTTTCCTTCACCGCCGCTTCGACCAGCGGGGCTTTGCCATCGTCGGCCTGCGCAATGGCATTGAGCACCTCGGCGATCAGGCCGCCGACCTGCCTGAATTCGGCAACTCCGAAGCCGCGCGTGGTCGTCGCCGGCGTGCCGAGACGAAGGCCGGAAGTCACGAACGGCTTTTCAGGATCAAAAGGAATGCCGTTTTTGTTGCAGGTGAGGCCTGCGCGGACCAGCGCCTTTTCCGAGACGTTGCCTTTGAGCCCCTTGGGCCGCAGGTCAACCAGCATCAGATGGTTGTCGGTGCCGCCCGAGACGATATCGAAGCCATGGCTACGCAGGGTTTCAGCCAGCACCTTGGCGTTTTCGACCACGTTCTTCGCGTAGACCTTGAAGTCCGGACGCAGCGCCTCGCCGAACGCGACGGCCTTGGCGGCAATGACATGCATCAGCGGCCCGCCCTGCAGGCCGGGGAAGATCGCCGAATTGAACTTCTTGGCGAGCGCCTCGTCATTGCACAGGATCAGGCCGCCGCGCGGACCGCGCAGCGACTTGTGGGTGGTCGTCGTGGTCACGTGCGCGTGCGGCACCGGCGAGGCATGCACGCCACCCGCCACGAGACCAGCGAAGTGCGCCATGTCCACCATCAGATAAGCCCCGACGCTGTCGGCGATCTCGCGGAAGCGCTTGAAGTCCCACGGCCGCGAATAGGCCGAGCCGCCGGCGATGATCAGCTTCGGCCTGACCTCCTCGGCCCGGCGCGCCACCTCGTCCATGTCGATCAGGTGGTCGTCGCGCCGCACGGTGTAATGCGCGGCTTTGAACCACTTGCCGGACATATTGACCGGCGCGCCGTGAGTCAGGTGACCGCCGGCCGCAAGATCAAGACCCATGAAGGTATCGCCGGGCTGCAGCAGCGCCAGGAACACGGCCTGGTTCATCTGGCTGCCGGAGTTCGGCTGGACGTTGGCGAACTTGGCGCCGAACAGCTTCCTGGCCCGCTCGATCGCCAGCGTTTCCACGACGTCGACCCATTCGCATCCGCCATAATAGCGCGCGCCCGGGTAACCCTCGGCGTATTTGTTGGTCAATACCGAGCCTTGCGCCTCCAGAACCGCGCGGCTGACGATATTTTCCGACGCGATCAGTTCGATCTCGTGGCGCTGGCGGCCCAACTCGCCCTTGATCGCGGCGGCGATTTCGGGATCGGCCTCGGCCAGGGTGGCCGCAAAGAACGAATCGGGCGCGGAGGCGATTTTGGCGGTGGAGTCCATCTACAGAATATCCTTGGCGGCGCAGCCCGTTAAGAGCGGGCGCGAGCAGCAGAAAACGGCGATCGAAGCGGGCCCAGCCAGATAGCACATCGGTTTGGGACGGCCAAGGTGTTGCGCCTGCGCTCCGATGTCCGGGCAATATATGGTGGGCGCAAGGAGGTTGCGAAAGATCGGGAGCAACCCGCCTATCGCCCGCCGCAGGAGGTTTCCGCAGAGACCCTGGCGTACGGCCCCATCGGCGGAACAAGTCCGGCCAACTCACCTGCCTCAGGCCCCTGACCGGCCTCGCTGCCGGGAATCGCATTATCTGAAGGTGTTTATTTGGAAAGATGGCGGCGGAGCGCGGCGACCGACGGCCCGACCTGTTCGGCCGCCTCCAGCAACGTTTCGCGGGAGACATTCAGCCGGCTCGCCCAGAGATCGGTCTGGGCGTGGTTACTTGTATCCACCGTGGGCTCTGGTCGCTGGTAGGCGGATATCACTGATGCAACTGGGACAAGCTGGATCATTCCCTCAATCTAGCGATCGAATCGCAACCCGCCACAGCGCCATGCCGTAACGGTTAAGATATGGTTTCCGATTTCGGCCAATCTGGAACCAGATCCACTTACGGCCATGAAATGACATGATTTCCGGAAAGGCTGCGCGCGCCCGGAACACCGGGCTATCTGTCGCATTATCGCGCCGTTCAACCCGTGGAAGAGGCAACCCCAATGACGAAAACCATTCTCGCCGTCTGCTGCGCAACGCTGATGGGCATCGGCACCGCTGCGGCGCAGACTTATGGTGCGCCGGCTCAGGACACCACGCCGCACAGTTCGTCCACATCCCCGCACGCCATGTCCAAGGGCAAGACAGCCAAGGGCAAGACGTCGAAACACAAGACGGTCGGCATGTCGAAGGGATCGAAGACGAAGAGCGACATGAAACCGGACGAAACCGCGAAGTAACTTCCTTCGCAACGCTGGCGCTGAAGCCGCAGCCTCGCGCGGCTTCGGCGCTGCTTTGCTGTGACCTGGTTGCGCTCGATCGCGCCTCACGCATGAGCGGCGGCGGTCATACCCAATAAATGGTTGCTCCCGCCGCCGCGAGCGCCAGCGCGATGAACGCGATCAGCCAATTGCGTGGGCACGCGGCGTAGCGGCCCTGGGCACGGCGCTCTGTAATGAGGGCCCGTTCGTACTCGTCGGAAGATGAAAAGATGCAGGCGAAGCCGCTGCGGGCGACCGCTACGGCGGCTTCGAGCGATAGCAGATCGCTATGCATCGTGCTGCGCGAAATTCTCATAAGTGGATGCTGGGATCGTATGGTAAATAAATAGTTAACAATTTCCGCATTCGCTTGCGAAAGACTTCATCGCAGGCTTTTCGAAACCACCGAGGTCCTATGCCTGCATAATCCGGAGAGCCGGCACGTCACCCCTGTCGAACGTCCTGCCATGCTCCAAGAACCCGAAACGGATGAGGGCAGGATCACGATGTTTGGGATCATCGATCCAGATCATGAACACGATCGATTCCAACATTTTTAAAAACATGCCGCGGGCGAAAAACCGCTACATACTTTTCCTCATCACGCTCCAGCGGGAATCTGTGCGTACGATCCAGCGCCCGCCCGGTGCGCCGCAATGGCCGATCCAACCATGTCACCTTAACGGATCCAGCACCTGAAGCCTTCACTTCCATTCGAAGCAAAGCATAGTCTAAGATTTTGATCTGGCGCGTTTTCCTCACGCGAACCGGTATCCCCTTCGGTCGAAAACGCTATATTCTGCGAGTCAGTTGCTTACGATATCAGCCGCATGTGAAATCACGTGAATCGAGTTTTTCAAGTTTTCATCAGTTCGACCTACAATGATTTAAGGGACGAACGACAGGCCGTCAGCAACACGTTGGCCAAGGCGGGATATATGCCCACCGGCCTGGAGCTGCTCCCGGCAGTTGATCAAACGCAAGTGGACTACATCAAGCGGATCATTGATCGAAGCGACTATTATATCGTGATCGTCGGTAGCCGTTACGGCTCACTCTCTCCCGACGGTCTGAACTTCAGCGAGGGAGCATTTGAGTACGCGCGCTCGAAAGACGTTCCGATACTTGCGTTCCTGTCTGAAATTCCTGAACCGGACGCTGAGTTAAAAGAAAAGCTGGACGTTTTCAAAGCTCGCTTGAGCGCTGGCGGTATCGTCGAATCCTGGACCAGCGAAAACGATCTTTGCATGAAGGCCATGATGGCCGTCGCGACCGCGGTGAACTTGAAGCCAAGAGCCGGTTGGATACGAGGTGACCAAGCCGTCGATCCGAAGGTCCTGCAGGAACTGGAAAGACTCCGCATCGAGAATGCGGATTTTCATCAGAAACTGGCCAGTCTCAATCGCGGCTCGACGGAACTGGTGCCCGCAAGATCGGTCGACTCGGTCACCGTGGAATTCCTGGTCTATCGATCCGAAGAAGGGGCTCCGGATACCGTATCCAAGTCGATTTCCCTGGGCGATGTTTTCGTCGGAATTTATGATCAGCTTCTCAAGAGCCCGTCGGAAGCCTACGTTCGAGAGCTTGTCGGATATTGGTACCGGCAGAAATTTCGTATGTCCGACTATTGGGAGCTTGGCGAAAAAAGCGCGACCGTCATCCGGGACCGGCTGGAAGCCATGGGCCTGATCAGATCCCGCTCGATCATTGCGGGATTTACCAATCACATCGCCTGGTCCGTGACCGAGAAGGGAAAGCAGTTTCTCCAGTCGAGGCGCTGATGATTGGTCGATCGGCTAATCTGCACGTTCTTTCATTTCACGGCGGCTATAACGTTTTCGCGCATGTCCTCGGGCCTGACCCGCGGGCCGGATTCCGGCTCGCGTGAAAAACCGCATCAAATCAAAATGTTGGAGCCCGTTTCTGGGTCCATCAGAAACGAATGGGACTCTAGGCTCAGGACTCATTGATCAGAGCCAGAAGATGACGGTTGCCGCGATA
>JBIQHO010000052.1:0-15134 GCA_044508545.1 Bradyrhizobiaceae bacterium
TCGATCGGCGGATAACCCCACCCCTCGACCATTTTCGAAAGCCTCGCGATCGGCCGCATCCACCAGGGCCAATGGCGTTTCAGGAACGCCTCGCTGAAGGTCTGCGACAGGTCGGCGATGATGGCGGTTCGGGATGCGTGGTGAAAAAAGATCAGTTCATCCATGAAAGGCGAATTGGTGAAACAGAATTGATCGATCTGTCCTTTCCATTCGGCTGGCGGATCGTCGGCCAGTATCCCGGCGAAGCGGAGTTCCCTGCACTTGGCGACTGTCTCCGCCGTCGCCCACAAACTCGCATCGGGGAATGCGGCCTGCCACTCGCCTAGAAACAGATAGTGCAGCTTGTTGGGGCTAACGATATGCCGGACAGGCCCAAGCGATCGAATGTCATCCTCCATCGCGGCGGTCTTTTCGACCGGCGACCATAACCAAAGCCCTCCATCTGCAAGCCGCACGATGACCATGCGTGTCGGATAGTCGAAGCCTTTGAACGAGACGACTCCGCCATCCGCAAACCATAGATCCGATCCAAGCTGCTCCAGCATGTCGCGTAATCTAGTCCTTTGGATGGACGCTTTCCATCGTTCCATGGCGTCACTGATCTTATTCCCCAGGGATGATGGGCGTCCTCCAGCTTGTTCTGGTAGTCGATCAATTCCTCTTGGTTGTTTTTCCAGCGTTGCTTCGGTCTGCCGCCCGCGTGTCATAATCGTCCAGTCGCAGGCGGAACTTCGTTATGGATTCCGTTGATGCGAGAAAAACTTCAATCAACATCAACGGTTCCTCGTCGCAGCGGTCTTCCGCAGCTTCGCGTTCGTTGCGGCATTGACGATCCTGCTCGTCAAACCGGGCCAGCTTTCCTTTATGCGCAAGTTCCTCCCGCTTCGCGGCGAAGCCAATTCTCATGTGACCAGGAGAGGAAAGCGCATGATGAATCTGGCGCCGCGACCGGGGGCGTCCTCAACTGTGATGCTTCCATGATGGGCTTCGACAATCTTTTTGACAATGGATAACCCCAGCCCTGCGCCTCCGCTCGCACGCGTGGATCGTCGCCAGAAACGCTTGAAAATCGATTCGCGATTCTCCGGCGGCACACCGTCGCCATTGTCGATCACGCTGATCGACCCGTCCTGTCCAACGACGATTTCGATGGCAGTGCCTTCGGGTGTGTGATGGAGAGCATTTTCGACGAGATTACGCGTCGCGCGCCGGATCATCTCCGCGTTTCCCACGATAAGAACGGGCTCATCCACGCCAATCAGTTCGATGCTCTTTCCGCGCTTCAATGCGAGCGGGGCGATGAATTCCGCAATCTCAACCCCCACCTCGTGGAGATCCGCAACGGCTTCCGGATCGACCACCGCTGTCTCCAGCTCCGTCGCATCGAGCAACTGACTGACGACCCGGCTCATGTTCTCGACGTCGCGTCCCAGGGCGCTGCTCGCCTCGCTGTTCGGGAGAGTCTCAATTCTCGTGCGGAGAATCGCGAGCGGCGTCCGTAATTCATGCGCCGCGTCAGCGGCAAACTCGCGCTGGCTGCGGAAACCAAGCTCCAGCCGATCGAGAGCCTGATTGACCGCTTCCACCAGAGGCAGGATCTCGGGAGGCATGTCGTCGGTTGGTAGACGGACATCAAGGCGCGTCGGACTGATGTGCTTGGCACGATCCGATGCCTTGTGGAGTGGCCGGATCGCCAGGCGGAAAATCACAATATCGGCACCGAGCAAGAGAAGCAGAACGGGAACGATTATCCAAACCACCTGCCGCAGAAAATTGGCAAGAACATCGTCGACGATCACGTCGCGATGCGACAATTTCTCTGCGACCTGGATCCAGACAGGATGGCCGTCAATATCCTTGCGGGCGCTGGCTCCCGCGATGGTCCTTGCGCCACCCGGGGTTCGCGCTCGGTACGGCACAATTCCGGTTGCGTCCGGATCGATAGCAAAGAGCGGTTGCTTGCTCGCATGCGATGAAAAGATCACTTTGCCCGCGTCGTCGATGATCGCATAGCTGTAACGATCATAGGCGTCGGAGTATTGATCGCGTACGCCATCCGGCAGATGCAGCGACCATCCTCCCGCCGACGCCGGCTCCAGGTGACGGGCAAAGATCTCGATCTGGGCCGCCATCGTGTTCAACTGAAGTGTTGCGATGTCTGACGCCAGCGACCAGTGCAGCACGGACCGCAAAAGAACGGCCGCAACGATCACCGCCACGAGATGAAGGGCGACGATGCGCGACAGGATGGATTTTCGCAGCGCCACCTGGTGCCCTGAATCTGAAATTCGCCTCACTGTGCAGCGCCCTCCGGAGCGAACTTCAGATTCGAAAGGGCGCTGCAAAATTTATAATTCCAGTGTGACTCAAGTTCAAAAAGCTTCCTTGAAGCGTTCGCAGAAAAAATGAAGCGAACCTCTGAATCACCACACTAGTGGAGTGAATTTGACATTCGCTACCCACTTTGCAGCAAACCCGTCAGGCGAATGTCAAATTCAAAACTCCACTAGAAACCTGATAGCTGCTAGTGGTCCTTTGATTCTAACATTTGCAAGAACTCCCTGCCGCAACGGGATGCAAATGTTAGAATCGGACCACTAGTCGCTCTCCATCATCACATAGCCAACGCCCCGGATTGTGGTGATTCTGACCTTCGCACCAATATCCAGAAGCTGCTTACGCAAGCGATGCACATAGACCTCGACGGCATTGGACGCGACATCTCCGGTCAGGCCGAAGATCTGGTCTTCGAGAAGTTTCTTGGAGACGACGCTGCCCTTGCGGCGCAACAGTAGTTCAAGGACCGCGATCTCCCGAGCGGAAAGATTCTGAGGCTTCATGTCGACGAATGCCTGTCGACCTTTGGTGTCGAACGTCACGTTCGAGAGACGCAAGGTGCTGCCGAGCATCTGCCCCGGACGCCTGAGGAGCGCTTCGAGCCGCGCCACCAGTTCATCAAAGGCGAACGGCTTGACGAGATAGTCGTCCGCTCCGCTTCGAAGACCGTTAACCCGATCCTCCACGCCACCGCGTGCAGTAAGCACCAGGATCGGAAGGGGGTCTTTGCGATGCCGCAGTTCGCGCAGGATCGAAAGACCGTCGCCATCCGGCAAGCCGAGGTCCAAAATCAGCGCGGCATAACGGGTGGTCCCAAGCACGCTGGACGCATCCGATACGCTGGCCAGAAGGTCGATCTCGTAGCCGGCCGCCTGAAGACCCTTCGCCAGAAGCTCAGCCAGCTCCTCGCTGTCCTCCACGATCAAGACCCTCATGGATACGACGGGCTCCTCGATCCGCCAAATGCCACGGCCGGCCAGGGACGGGCTAATGCCGCTGTCTGCGCGGCCCTGTGCGATCCCGCGTTGTAAGCTCTGTGTAAGGTCGGTGGCATGAATAGCATTGTAAGGCTGCCGTAAGATGCAACTCCTATAGCAGATATGCCGTGCATCGGATCGAGGTTTCATCATGCGTGCTCGCAAAATCGCTTGAGCCGGCAAGGTCTTGAACCGAAGTCGTTGATCCCTGAGGAGGCAAGGCTGCCTCTCGGCATATCAAGCGGAGCACGAGGAAGTGGAGACACGAAGCAATGCTTCGTCTGGCATCATTCTGGCGAGCGCGGGCAGTCCCGCGGGCCGTTATCGGCCTGTTGACCGTTCCGATCATGATTGGAGCGGCTGTGATCGTTTTGAGGGTCGACCGTGGCAGCGCCGCCCGCAGTTCAGCGCTGGACAGCGAGATCAAGCCGGCCGACGGAAAGCTGCGCCTCACCGCAGCGCAATGGAGCGCCGTGACGGTACAGCCCATCGAGCAACAGGCATTCCGTTCGGAATTCCGCACCGAGGGAAAGGTCGCAATCGATCAGAACCTGTCGACCCGTATCTTCGCGCCATACGCGGGCCGAGTGACGAAATTGATGGTTGCGCCCGGCGATGAGGTTCAAAAGGGTCAGCTTCTCTTTGTGATCGCGGCAGCGGACTCCGTCGACGCCCAGAAGGATTTCGTCGTCG
Source organism: Bradyrhizobiaceae bacterium (assembly GCA_044508545.1). Taxonomy (GTDB): domain Bacteria; phylum Pseudomonadota; class Alphaproteobacteria; order Rhizobiales; family Xanthobacteraceae; genus Nitrobacter. The sequence goes on from JBIQHO010000052.1 coordinate 4,008, forward strand.
CTCTGACGAGCCGGAACAAGGCGGTTTCTCAGGTCAATCTCGCGCAGATCGTTGAGCGACGGATGTCGAACCTGGCGAAGGACAAGGCAGCCTCGCAACGGGAATGGCAGGAGGCTCAGGCCAATCTCACCGCGGCGGAGAACGATTCCCGGTCGGCGGAGATCGCCCTTCAGGCTGCGCGCAACCGGCTGCGACTGGTCGGCAAAACCGATGCGGAAATCGAAGGGTTCGAGAAAACTGGCACGCTCACGCCGGATGCCCCGGTATACGCGCCGCTGGCCGGGACCGTTCTGCAACGCAAAATCGGCCCCGGACAGTATGTCAGCGCGGGAGCGGGCGACAGCGATCCGGTCTTCCTGATCGGAGACACCTCGAAAGTCTGGATTGCGGCCTACGTGCGCGAGACCGATGTCGCCAGGGTGCGGATCGGCGAGCGGCTGACGTTCAGGGTGCTGACCCAGCCGGACCGCGTGTTCGAGACGCGGATCGACTACGTTGCGCCGGGAATCGATCCCGACAGCCGCCGGTTGCTGGTCCGCGCCAGCGTCGACAATGCCGACGGGCTGCTCAAGCCCGAGATGTTTGCCAGCGTCACGATCGTCACCAGCGAGGGGAAGCCGACGCCGGCGGTGCCCCTCGATGCCGTGATCTATGAAGGAAGCAATGCGCGCGTCTGGGTCGTCGGCGACGATCACTCCGTCGAGTTGCGCCAGATCAAGCTCGGTCAGTCGAGCGAACGGATGATCCAGGTTCTGGACGGACTCCACGCGGGCGAGAAGATCGTCACGCGGGGCAGTCTGTTCATTGACCGGATGACGACCGCCAAACAAACTTGATGAATACGGGCCGCTCGCAATGATCGATCCGGTCGTCGCGTTTGCATTGAGACAGCGCGTTCTGATGCTGGTCGTGTTCGTCATGACACTGGCCGGCGGTCTCGCCGCGTTCAAAGTCCTGAACATCGAGGCCTATCCCGACCCCGTTCCGCCCATGGTTGATGTCATCACCCAAAGCGCGGGACTTTCGGCCGAAGAAATCGAACGCTACATCACGATTCCGATCGAGACGCAGCTTTCCGGCGTGCCGAACCTCCGGGTGATGAGAACCATCTCGCTTTACGGGCTGTCGGACGTCAAACTGCAGTTCACCTACGACTTCACCTATGATGAGGCGCTGCAGCAGGTCCTCAACCGTCTGGGGCAACTGTCCGGATTGCCGGACGGCGTTCAACCCACCATCAGCCCGGTCAGTCCCATCGGTGAAATCTATCGTTACAGGCTGGTCGGCCCGCCCGGCTACAGCGTGCTCGACCTGAAGACTCTGCAGGACTGGGTTCTGCAGCGCCGCTTCCGTGCCGTTCCAGGCATCGTGGATGTCGTCGGCTGGGGCGGAAAGACCAAAACCTTCGAGTTGCAGGTCGATCTCGACAAGCTCATCGCCCACAACCTCACGCTGTCGCAATTGCTGCAGACATTGCGCAGCAGCAACCTGAATGTCGGCGGAAACATCGTCAATCTCGGTACGCAGTCGGCCGTCGTTCGCGGTGTCGGCCTGATCCGGTCGGTCGACGACATCAGGAATACGATGTTGACCCAGGTTAACGGCAATCCGGTGCTGATCGGTGATGTCGCCGCCGTAATCGTCGGCCATCAACCCCGCCTCGGTATTGCTGGTCAGGACAATGATGACGATATCGTCGAGGGCATCGTTCTGATGCGCCGTGGCCAGCAAAGCACCCCGACGATCGAGCGGGTCAAAGCGGAGGTCGAGCGCATCAATACGTCAGGCATTCTGCCGCCGGGCGTGCGGATCGAGCGCATCTACGATCGTCAGGATCTGATCGACACGACCACCCATACTGTCCTGCACAATATGCTGGTCGGCATTCTGCTGATCTTCGCATTGCAGTGGGTATTTCTGGGCAATCTTCGCAGCGCTCTGATCGTCGGCGCAACGATCCCGTTCGCACTGTTTTTCGCCGTCGGCATCATGGTTCTGCGCGGAGAATCCGCCAACCTCTTGTCCGTCGGCGCCATCGATTTCGGTCTGATCGTCGATGCGACGGTCATCATGGTGGAGCGGATATTCCGGCAGCTCGGCCATGACGCGCCTGCTCCTTCATCGGTGGATGCCGAATCATCCGGGCTCAGTGGAAGGCTGCTCGCCATTTATAGCGCAGCCACCAGCGTCAATCGCTCGATCCTGTTCGCGACAGGAATCATTATCGCCGGGTTCATTCCACTGTTCACCATGAGCGGCGTGGAGGGGCATATCTTTGGCCCGATGGCGAAGACCTATGCATATGCCATTGCCGGGGGATTGATTGCCACATTCACGATCACGCCTGCGCTCAGCGCGCTTCTGCTGCCTGAGCATGTCGAAGAAACCGAGACGTGGCTGGTGCGGACACTTCATCGCTTTTACCGCCCTGTTCTGCGATTAGCCGTCTCGAAACGAAGGTTGACGGCCGCTCTGGCGCTGGCGGTTTTTATTCTGGCCGGCGTCGCGATGCGCTTCCTGGGATTGGAGTTTCTTCCCAAGCTGGAGGAAGGCAATCTGTGGATACGAGCCACCATGCCGGCGACCATCTCGCTTCAGGAAGGCAATGGCTATGCGAACCGCATGCGTCGGGTGATCCGCAGCTTCCCCGAAGTGGAAACGGTCGTCACCCAGCACGGTCGCCCGGACGACGGCACGGATGCAGCCGGCTTTTTCAATGTGGAGTTCTTCACGCCGCTGAAGCCGATCAGTCAATGGCGCGCCGGATTGGACAAGGAAAAGCTGACCGAAGAAATTCAGGCGAGGCTTGAGGCTGAATTTCCGGGGATTGAGTTCAACTTCTCACAGTACCTGCAGGACAATGTTGCCGAGCAGATATCAGGCGTGAAGGGCGAAAACTCCATCAAGGTTTTCGGCAATGACTTGCAGGAACTGACGGATACGGCCGACAGGATCAAGGCGGTGCTCGCCACCGTGCCGGGAATAACGGACCTCGGCGTTTTCACATCGCTCGGCCAGCCAACCATCCAGATCGATATCGACCGCGAGCGCGCAGCACGCTACGGGTTGACGCCCGGCGACATCAACTCGACGATCCGGACCGCCGTCGGCGGCGAAACCGCAGGCGACGTCTATGAGCCGGGAAGCGATCGACACTTCCCGATCATCGTCCGGCTCGCACCGCAATATCGCCAGAGCGCGGAGGCCATCAGCAAGCTGACGATCGGCGCGTCCGGACCCAAAGGGATCACGCAGATCCCCTTGAGCGAGGTCGCGCGCATCCAGCTCGTGAGCGGCCCTTCATACATCTATAGGGAACAGCAGCAGCGCTACCTTCCCATCAAGTTCAGCGTTCGCGATCGCGATCTCGGCAGCACCATCGAGGAGGCCCAGCAGCGCATCGCACAGGAGGTGCAATTACCCCCCGGCACCCAACTCCAGTGGGTCGGCGAATTCCGCAATCTGCAGGATGCGATCGGGCGGCTGCAGATGGTCGTGCCGCTCAGTCTCGCCATTATCGGCCTGCTGCTCTGGATCAATTTCACCTCTCTGCGCGATACGCTGCTTGCGCTGAGCGTCATTCCGATGGCCGTGATCGGCGGCGTCTTTGCGCTGTTTCTGGCGCGGATTCCGTTCAGCGTTTCGGCGGCTATCGGTTTCATCGCGCTGTTCGGCATTTCCGTGATGAACGGCATTCTGATCCTGTCGCAGTACAACCAGTTCATCGATTCCGGCCTGCAGCGTATCGATGCGATCATACGGGCCGGAGAAGCGCAGATGCGCCCGGTCCTGATGACCTGCGTGATAGCGGGAATCGGCCTGCTGCCCGCCGCCCTGTCGACCGGGATCGGATCGCAGGTGCAGAAACCGCTGGCGGTCGTGGTGGTCGGCGGAATGACGGTCGCTCCGCTCGTCATTCTCGTTGTCCTGCCGGCTTTGATCTCGTTATTTTCCCGTCGAAAAATGGTGGCTGGCGCTCCCGAATCGGCGTTCGAACCGGCAAAATAAAATCGACTCTGGCAGGCGATCGTAGAAAAGGAAAGGTTGTGGGGGAAGGCTGGCAGAGAGCATTGGCGTCCGGCTTTTGCGGGAGCGGATGCGCTCACGCGCGATCCCCTGCGCGTCTCCTGATCTTGTGCGGATTGCTATTCGCCTCGCAGGTGCTCTCTGGCTGTGCGGTGGGGCCTGACTTCAAACCTCAGCCGTCCCCCGAAACCTCAAAATATCTTTCCGGTCCGGCGGCAGATCGCGTGCCCGGACATCCGATCGTGCACGACGCGGAAATTCCTCCGCAGTGGTGGGAGTTGTTTCGCTCGCCTGCGCTGAACCGGATCGTGGAAGACGGGATCGCGCACAATGCCGATCTCGCGGCCGCGGAGGCAGCGGTCAGGGTGGCGCAGGCCAACGCGCTGGCGCAGCGCGGCGCTCTGTTTCCGAGCGTGACCGGAAATTTCGAATCCTCGCGTCAGAAGGTGGCGGTCGATTTGTCCTCGCCTCTTGAGTCCGGCGCCAACATCTTCAACCTGTATACCGGTCAGGTCACGGTATCGTACGTCGCCGACGTCTGGGGAGGCACGCGCCGCCTCGTCGAGTCCGCAGACGCGCAAGCCGAGATGCGCGCGTTCCAGCGCGAAGGCGTCTACCTGACGCTGGCAAGCAGCATCGCGCTTGCTGCGATCGAGGAGGGCCGGTTGCGCGGACAGATCGCGGCGACCCGCCGGGTCATTGACCTGCAGTCCGAGGTTGTCAAGCTATTGAAGCGGCAACAGGAGCAAGGCCAGATCGCCCTGACCGACGTCGCTGCACAGGAAACGGCGGTCTCGCAGACCAGGCTTCTGTTGCCGCCGCTCGAAAGGCAGCTTGCGCAGCAGCGTCATTTGTTGACGTTTTTGACCGGACGCTTGTCGAGCGACGCACCGGCCGAAACGTTCAATCTCGGCTCGTTTCGAATGCCGCGCCGTCTTCCTCTCAGTCTGCCGGCTGATCTCGTAAGACAGCGCCCCGACATTCGCGCCGCCGAGGCCAATCTCCATTCCACCAATGCGATGATAGGTGTCGCGATCGCCAACCGCCTGCCTCAGATCTCCCTGACCGGCAATGTCGGCGCGGCGGCCGCCCGATTTGCGGAACTGGCCACGCCGGGAGCGGGCCTGTGGATGTTGGCCGGGAACGCGGCGCAGACCATTTTCGATGCCGGAACGCTGGAGAACAAGCAGGTCGCCGCGCAAGAGGAAGCCAATCAAGCTCTCGCTCAGTATCGCAGCACGGTTCTTGCTGCATTTCAAAACGTCGCGGACGTCTTGCGGGCTCTTCAGTCCGGCACCCGCGCGATCAGCGCCGCGACGGATGCGGAGCGATCCGCGTCCGAGAGCATCACGCTGCTGCGAAAGCAGGTGGATCAGGGACAGATCAGCGTGCCGCTTCTTCTGGCTGCGCAACAGGCGTATCTGCAGACGTCTCTCGCGCGCCTCGATGCGCAGGCTTCGCAACTCGCCAATACGGTCGCGCTGTTTCAGGCTCTCGGCGGCGGCTGGTGGAACAGGGAATCCGGGTTCGCTCGTGTTACCGAGGCAAAGCCGCTCTGAGCCGGTGTACAGAAGCCATTCACCCGACACACGACCAACGGCAAAGGTCACGCTGTTCCGCCCGGCCGGCCGATCAGCGATGGCCGCTTCTATGCCGTTTCATCTCCTTCATCACTCTGCCAACTCGCGGATCTATTAATACGCTTTGCGGCCCATTCAAATCGACTGGTAAATTGCATCGCTTACGTCGAAGATGAGCAGGGCTTCACACCTGCGCCGCTGCGGCAGACCCCATCAAGCTGGCCGTGCCGATGCTCCAGCGCTTCATGGCGATGGATAAGGCATTCCAAAAGGCGAGGGTGCAGTTTCAGCAGCCGCGGCCCTAGGTGCGTCAACCGTCGCGCGCAGGTTGACTTGCTTTCGGTGGCACGACAATCGTTCCTGCGGCGGGGTGACGGTTGCGAGCGGGGGCCCTCTCTCGGACCTCATCGCCCGGCAATCGGCCATCAAACAGGAACGGCCGTGGTCCTTCCTCGCCCGTAGCCGTGGGTGTCTGCGATTGTCCAGAGTTGGAGTTTCCCGCGCCCGCCGCCGCCGCGCGGTCAGCGCCACGCAAACACGATTGCGAGTCCCGACATGACGGCTCGCGAGATCAACCTGCGGCGACATGACCCATTTCTTGTCCGGGTCACCGTCGAGAAGGAACTTGGCGCGGGGATGGCAGCCGCCCCATCATTTTCCCGCCTTGCAGCAATTGCATTGACGTCCGACACTGAGTCGAAGAAAAACCGATGATGGCTGATTCGATTTTTCTGGATAACCAAGCGACGACGCCCACAGACCCGTGGGTGCGGGCTGCGCTGCTTGCGCGTAGGCGGTCGAGACGATCACACGGTCGAAGATACTGGTGGCATGCGCGGCCGAAACTGGCCAGGCTATGATCGGATGCCCGTGGAACGGGCGAATGTTCTTCCTCACCGTTTCGACCCGCCGCGGGCAGGGATAACGGCGAGTTTCATGACAATCCCCTCGAAGAGAATGGATTCAATCCTCTTATAGTGAAATTTTGGCTAACCCGCCACGACTTGCCCCTTCGTTGATTGAGTCTGACTGCCCCGTCATTGACATCGCGCGGACTTCGGTTACGCCATTCCCAGGTAAAGAGAGGTCCAGGTGTTCAACGGCAAATCCGTATTTGTTTCCGGCGGTACGGGCTCATTCGGACGCAAATTTGCGAAGATACTGCTCGAGCGCTACGACTTGGCGCGCCTTGTTTTCTATTCACGCGATGAGCTCAAGCAATTCGAGATGCAGCAGGAAGTAAACGCGCCCTGCATTCGCTGGCTGATCGGCGATGTACGTGATGGCGCGCGTTTGATCGAAGCGACGCGTGGGATTGACTATCTCATTCATGCTGCCGCTATGAAGCAGGTGACAGCATCTGAATATAATCCAATGGAATGTATCCGCACCAACATTCATGGCGCGGAGAACATTGTGGCCGCCGCGCTTGCCAACAACGTCGAGCAGGTGGTCGCGCTTTCAAGCGATAAGGCCGCTAATCCGATCAACCTGTATGGCGCTACCAAGCTAGCATCGGATAAACTGTTCATTGCCGCCAACAATATGGCGGGCAAACGTCGTACCGCCTTCTCGGTCGTGCGCTATGGCAACGTTGCCGGTTCGCGTGGATCGGTGGTCCCATTTTTCGAAAAACTGATAGCGCAAGGCGCGACGTCATTACCGATTACCGACACCGCCATGACTCGTTTCTGGATATCGTTGCAGCAAAGCGTCGACTTCGTTCTGAAGTGCTTCCAACGTATGCAGGGCGGCGAAATCTTTGTACCGAAGTTGCCGTCGATCCGGATAGTCGATCTTGCAACGGCGATGGCGCCGCACCTGCCACAGACCTTGATTGGTATCCGGCCGGGCGAAAAGCTGCACGAAATATTGTGCCCCGCGGATAATAGCCATTTGACGCTTGAATTCAGTGATCATTACGTAATGCGGCCGACGATCAGGTTCTACGATCGCGGTTATAATTACTTGGAGAACCGTCTCGGCGAGACTGGTGCTCCTGTAGCGCGGGGTTTCGAGTACAACTCAGGTACAAACCCCGTCCTGTACTCTGTGGAACAAATCCGGACATTTTATGAACGGACCAGAACATGATTCCCTACGGTCGTCAGGACATCTCCAGCTCTGATGTCGAGGCGGTCGTCGAAGTCCTTCGGTCAGACTTCCTAACCCAAGGGCCGATGGTCCCTAGATTTGAGGAGACGTTGGCGCGGGCAGTCGACGCACCTGAAGCGGTCGCCTTTTCCTCGGCGACTGCGGCACTTCACGTCGCTTGTCTTGCGCTCGGGCTCGGCCCAGCGGATCGACTCTGGACGGTGCCGAACACCTTTGTAGCCTCAGCCAACTGCGGTCTCTACTGCGGAGCGATCGTCGATTTTGTCGATATCAATGCCAAGACCCGGAACATGGACGTCGAGGCTCTCGCCACCAAGCTCGAAGCGGCCGAGCGCGACGGCACCCTGCCGAAGGTTGTCGTTCCGGTGGACTTCGCCGGTACTTCCGCAGATCTTGCCTCCATCCGCCGGCTGGCGGACCGATACGGATTCCGCATCCTTGAAGACGCGAGCCATGCCGTTGGCGGATCCTACCAGAATCGGCCCGTCGGTTCGGGCGAACTCGCTGACGTTACCGTTTTTTCCTTCCATCCCGTCAAGATTGTGACGACAGGAGAAGGCGGTGCGGCAACCACGCGTTCTGCCGAGATCGCCCATCGCATGCGCCTGCTGCGCAACCATGGCATTTCGCGCGATCCCGCCGATATGACCGCTGTTCCCGAAGGCCCTTGGTACTACGAGCAGGTGATGCTCGGCTTCAATTACCGTATGACCGACATTCAGGCGGCGCTCGGCGTGAGGCAATTTGATCGCCTCGCCGAATTCGTCGCCCGGCGGCAGACGATCGCGGCGCGTTATCACGAAGGGCTTGCTGGTCTTCCCGTGATTCGCCAGTTCGTGCCGGAGGGCACTCTCTCGGCGTTGCATCTATATGTCATTGAACTGGATGAAACCGTGCGACGTACTCGCGCCGAGGTTTTCGCGGCGATGCGCTCTTCAGGTATCGGCGTCAACGTCCATTACATCCCGGTCCATCTACAACCATGGTACCGGGCCTTGGGCTTCTCCCGTGGCGACTTTCCCGCTGCCGAAAAATATTACGACGTCGCGCTGACGTTGCCTATTCACCCGAACCTGAGCGCCGAACAGCAGGATTACGTTATGGAGCGGTTATCCCACGCGCTCGAAACCTGAGGATCTGAATTGTCGTGTTTTGAGATTCCGACCGGCGGTCCAAAGTTCGGCCTCAGAGCAAGGCCGGGCCGACTGGACCTCAGATAGAGATCTGCCTATAGAACGTGATCCTTTCAGGTTGGTTTGCGCGATCAAAAATTTGAAAAACAGATCGCAGGGATCGTCATGACGCCATGAACATTAGCGACTTTCTGGAAGAAAACCGGCGATTCTGGACATCCTCTACCCCGCCCAAGTCTGATCCGCCCAAGTCTGACGGCATCTTGATACTTGACCTTTACCACAATGACGATGTGCACTTTCACCTGTTCGCAAATTGCGTCGTTGCGAAGTGCATACAGCACATATGGGGAGGTGAAATCGTCGGGATTTTCGCCGATGATTTTGGTGATATTCAAGAGGGTGATGTTCGAGGGGGCGGTGTTCGAAGGACAGACGTTGAAGCGAACCTGGCGCTCGCTCGTTCGTTTGGCGTCAGTCGCTTCTATAATATTTCCGAATTTCGAAACCGTCTCCTGTCTGATCCGGTTTGGTCAGCCAATGCAGAGAGTGATCTTCGCAAGCGGCTGCAAGGCAAGTCGGGATTCTCGCTCAGGCAAGCAATTCGCTCACTGTCAGAGCCGCGATCCCCACGATTCGGCCTTCTGATTTACAATGAATTTCTGAAACGATTTGGCTTCGGCACCATCGACAATCTGAGCGACGAACTGATCGCAGTTGCAAAGCTCGTATTGGCCGACTACGAAGCCCTTCCCATGATGTTTGGAAAGTCCCCGATCCGAGCGAGTGTATTGGGGCACATTTGCTATCCGGTATCCGGACAACTGGCTGATTTTGCGGCCATGCACGGCGCGCCAACATTCCTGGTAGAACAGTACATCCCGATTGCCGTTACGCGATACCGGGATCTGACCGACTTGTTGTCCGGTCTTCCAGGCGATTGGAAGGAGATGGTGGAAAGGTATGCTTTCGATCAAGCCCTCCTGGATGATCCCAGGCTTGATCTGTTCGGCGGCGCTGTTGAAGGCACGCTGGCGCGGACGATCGATCCGCTATTGAACCGTGATGTTGTCGATCGGCTGCCGGCCTCCCGTGAGGCCTTTCTTGAGAACTGCGGCGTCAACCCCGAAACTCCCACGGTCTGCGTATTTGCGCATGTGTTTCAAGACGCTCCGCTGACGCGGCCAAAACAACTCTCGGACGATTACTGGCAAGCTGTTGTCGACGTCGTCGATCTTGCGCGGCAACTGCCACATCTCAACTTGATTATTAAGCCGCATCCGCTGAACGACAGCCATGATAGGAAGCGTTCGTGGGATACGCTGCGTAGATACTGCGCCGGCATCGGAAATGTCGGATTTGCAGATGGCGCCCTCAGCGCCGGCGAGGTCATGAAGCATTGTGATGCCGGTCTCACGGTTCGTGGAACGGTTCTCTACGAAATGGCCGCGGCTGGGCATCGAATGATCGCGACCGGCGAAGACAAGTTTTCCGGCCTTGGTATCATCGAGGAGGCGTCCAGCATGGAAGCTCTGAGGAGCATCCTGTTGGATGTGTCGCAAAAGACTTGGTCGATGCCGCAGGATCAGCGTCGGCGCGCAGTGGCTTATTCCTACTGCATGCTCCAGGGATTTCGCAGCAAATCGATTTTAATTCCCGACAAGCGTTGGGCTCCTGAAGAATATTTTCGCAGCGCGACGCTGGCGTTGTCGAATTTCAGGTTGGAAGAGGATCCCCTCTTCATAAATCTCAAGTCGTTTCTCCGAGATGATCTGCCAATGCTGGTTTCGAAAGAGGCATTCCCATGACCAGTTCGAAGCGGTTTGCGGTCGGGATTAATCTCTTCCGGACTCTGTTCAACCGAGGTTAGCGGCGGGATGGCGGGACCGTCACGCGATCACTGACCACGTTAGCGCTTCACCATAGGCGATGTCGCGCGTGGCGGTGCGGCCGATGACGTCGGGTAGATGCTTCGGCGGCAGGCCAAAGCCGGGCCGGATGACGCGGATATTCTCGCGCGTCAGAGCCTCCCCCGCCTTGATCGGCTTGACTGCGTAGATCGAACGTCGGAACCGCGTGTTGGCCTTCTCGCTCTGGACCGGGCCATAGCCGACAGATCCGAGCGCCGACCATGCCGACTTGCAGTCGTCGACCAGTCGCTTGAACTCATGCGGTTCGAGCGAAAACGCTGCGTCTGGACCACCGTCGGCGCGCGAGTTCGTAAAATGCTTCTCGATGATGGAGCCGCCCAGCACGATCGAAGCGACGCAGGC
>JBIQHO010000480.1:0-1002 GCA_044508545.1 Bradyrhizobiaceae bacterium
GGCGTGGCAGGCGATCGCGGGCCGGCACGCACCGCAGGCGCTGGTCCGGCTGACGTAGGGTTTGCGAGCTGTACGGGAATCCCGTATAGTTGTGCTCTATGACGCAAGACCGGTTCGACCCCCGCGAAGGATGCGGCCGACCGCGAGAAGCACAAGCTGCCGCTGGCCTTTGGCGATCGGATTTTCGAGGATGACGATCACCTGATTATTCCCTCCATCCGCGAGATCGACGGGGAGGAACGGTTCAAGGTGGTCGGCCTCGTCGGGGGAGAAGTTGTTCACCGGCGTCTTCGTCTGGCGGGGCGACTTGCCTCGCGTCATCTCGGTGAGAAGGAGCAACGAGGGTGAAGAAAAAGCATATCGTGCTGCCTGCTGACCCGGCCGACGCCGAGGATTTCGACGTCACGGTCGAGGCGATGGATCGGAGCCAGCGCGCGCGCCTGATCCGCAAGACGAGGACCGGACTTGGCCTGTCGCAATCCGAGTTCGCCAGCCGCTTCCGGGTCCCGGTCGGCACCTTGCGCGATTGGGAGCAGGCGCGGGCGACCGCGCCGGATTTCGCCGTCGCCTATGTGCGCGTGATCGGCCGGCATCCAGACATGGTCGCGAAGGTCGTGGCATAGCCGGCGTTGCCGAGAGTTTTTGAGCCTGCATGTCGCAGGGTTCGGGAGCTTCGCGACAAGTGGACTAGGCCATGCAGAGCGTAGCCGGTTTTGAGAGGGGGATATGGAGACGGCCGTAAGGAGACTATTCGAGCGCTATGAGCGCTTTTTCAATCGGTCTCTCGGCGGCAAGGCCGATATGAATGAACTCGCATCGCTGTATGCTTCCGAGTTTATAGGCGCAGCGCCTGCCGGGGTGCGGACCGGCAAGAACGACGATCAATTCAAGCAGGTCATGGCGCAAGGCTATGACCATTATCGCGCGATAGGAACCAAGGAAATGCGGATATGCAACATCCGCCTTTCCCCGATAGACGAACGTCATTGTGTGGCCCATGTT
>JBIQHO010000480.1:1012-2046 GCA_044508545.1 Bradyrhizobiaceae bacterium
CTGGACCGCAACGTATGCCCGGAAGGATCAACCCGACGTGGCGATAGATTTCGAGGTTCACTATCTCGTTCAGATGCTGGAAGGAGAGCAGCCGAAGGTTTTCGGCTGGGTGTCGGGCGACGAGCAGGCGCTTCTAAAGAAGCATGGTATCGTCTGACAGCGGCCTTGCCCCGGACGCTGCAAGTTTCCATAAGGCTCGCCCTGCCTTTGGCGTTTCGCTTCGAACCACGGCGGACCTTGCCCGCCGCGCGATCGCCCTCCATCCTGAGCGCCGGTCGCGGGGAGGGGCGTGATGCGCATGATGGACTGGCTGAAACGTCGGGCGGATGGGCCGATCGCGGCGGCGTTGGCGTTCGGCGTCGTGGCGGCGGGGGCCCTCGCCGCCCGCGCGGAAGGGACGTTCGATCCGCCTGCCGGCGCGCGGTTCTCGCAGGCGAAGCTCGCGCGGATCGCCGACTTCTTCAACGCCGAGATCGCGCAGGGCAAAATTCCCGGCGCGGTGCTGGTGATCCGCCAGCACGGCAAGCCGGTCTATACCGGGCTGTTCGGCGTGCGCGACGTGGCGACCAGGCTGCCGATGTCGCTCGACACCATCTTCCGCATTTCCTCGATGACCAAGCCGATCACCAGCGTCGCGGCGATGATGCTGATCGACCAGGGCAAGCTGAAGCTGGACGATCCGGTTTCCAAATACATTCCCTCGTTCGCCAACATGAAGGTCGGCGTCGAGAAGAAAACGCCGGATGGCAAGGTGTCGCTCGAATTGGTGCCGCTGAAGCGGCCGATCTCCGTGCTCGATCTGCTGCGGCACACTTCGGGCATCACCTACGGGTTCTATGGCGACAGTCTGGTGCGCAAGGCTTACGCCGCCGCAAGGTTGTTCGACGACGATCCCGACAATGCGGCGTTCGCCGAGCGCATCGCGCGGCTGCCGTTGCAGGAGCAGCCGGGCACGCTTTGGGACTATGGCCATTCGACCGACATTCTCGGCCGGGTGATCGAAGTGGTATCCGGCAAGTCGCTCTATCAATTCG
>JBIQHO010000053.1:0-15106 GCA_044508545.1 Bradyrhizobiaceae bacterium
CCTTGACGGCCGCGACCTTGAGGCCGCCGCGCAGGCGGTTGACCACCAGCGTCGCAAGCGCTTCGCCTTCGACGTCTTCCGCAACGATCACCAGCGGCTTGCCGGTCTGCACCACGGCTTCCAGCAGCGGCAGCAGCTCGTTCAGCGAAGAGAGCTTCTTCTCGTTGATCAGGATGTAGGCATCGTCCATCTCAACGCGCATCTTTTCGGCATTGGTGACGAAGTAGGGCGAGATGTAGCCACGGTCGAACTGCATGCCCTCCACGACGTCGAGTTCGGTCTCGAGCGACTTGGCTTCTTCAACCGTGATGACGCCCTCGTTGCCGACTTTCTTCATGGCGTCGGCGAGGAACTTGCCGATTTCGGAATCGCCGTTGGCCGAGATCGTGCCGACCTGCGCGATTTCGTCGTTCGAGGTGACCTTCTTGGAGTTGCGGCCCAGGTCGGCGACCACGGCTTCGACGGCAAGGTCGATGCCGCGCTTCAGGTCCATCGGGTTCATGCCGGCGGCGACCGACTTGGCGCCTTCCTTCACGATCGCCTGGGCCAGAACGGTGGCGGTGGTGGTGCCGTCGCCGGCCGCGTCCGCGGACTTGGAGGCGACCTCGCGCACCATCTGCGCGCCCATGTTCTCGAACTTGTCGTCGAGCTCGATCTCCTTGGCGACGGTGACGCCGTCCTTGGTGATGCGCGGCGCGCCGAACGACTTGTCGAGCACGACGTTGCGGCCCTTCGGACCCAGCGTGACCTTCACCGCATTGGCAAGGATGTCGACGCCGCGCAGCATCCTGTCGCGGGCTTCGACGCCGAATTTGACATCTTTGGCTGACATTGTTTGATCTCCTGAGATTTCGATTTCGACGTCATGGCCGGACTTGTTCCGGCCATCCACGTCTGATGCGTGACACGTCTGAATGCGTGGAATGGGAAGACGTGGATCACCGGGACATGAGTACGTTTACGCCCGTCTTCGACGGGCTATGCCCGGTGACGACGTCTCCCGGAGGTCATCAAGCGGCCTTCTTTTTGGCGGGCGTGGCGTCGGTGAGGACGCCCATGATGTCCGACTCCTTCATGATCAGGAGGTCCTGGCCGTCGATCTTGACCTCGGTGCCCGACCACTTTCCGAACAGCACCCTGTCGCCGACCTTGAGATCGATCGGGGTCAGCTTGCCGGTCTCGTCGCGACCGCCGGGGCCGACGGCGAGGACCTCGCCCTGCGAGGGCTTCTCTTTAGCCGTGTCCGGAATGATGATGCCGCCAGCGGTCTTCTCTTCTGCGTCGATGCGCTTGACCACGACGCGGTCGTGAAGCGGACGGAATTTCATGCGGTCCTCCTAAGTTTATGAAGATAGATGATATTTATGAATTTTTGGCAGTCGATGCCTTTGAGTGCCAAGGCGACCGGTCGAGACATAAGCCGTCGCCATAGCGCGGGCAAGGGCAGGAAGCAGATTTTTTAGAGGCTCCAAGAAGGCGGCTGCCTGTCCGGCTGCTTAATATCGGCACCGGGCCGCGCGATACTGTTAGCAGACGCAGCAAGGCGCTGCCAGTGTTGAATTTTTAGCACTCTATTGAACTTTTAGGCTTGTGAATGGCGCGTCATGCGTCACATTTTGCTTATGCGCCCCTTTCAGGACTCCGGCCGTCAGGACCCGGTCTGGACGGGGGTTCATTGAGGGATTGGAGCGCGACCGCAAAACCGGTCGCCACTTTTTGCCGATAGCGCTGCTTCCCTCCAAGGAGGTTTGGCATGGTTTCGAAAGGTGAAGTGCAACCCCGCGGAGTGTCAGACGACTTCCGCAAGCAGGTAGCTGGCTACGGATTGACGACGGCGGAAATCCTGTATCGCCGGCCGGACCGGCAATGGCTGCTGCAAAGCTATGTCTGGCAAAACTACGACCTGTTTCCGAAATTTCCGGCGCTGTGCGACTTCCTCGCCTTTTGGGAGAGGCAACTCGAAGGACCGCTGGTCTCGGTGACGGTCGCGCATTCGAGACTGATCAAGCCTGCGGAACTGCGCGCGGTGGACGGCGTGTTCCGTCTGCATTGAGTGTTGCCGCGCCGGGCCTGTCATTGTTCAGCATGTGCGAGGAGTCGAGCGTCGATCGCTCTGGGAGCATCGCGTATTTCCGCGCAATAGAGGAGGCATGTTCGCCGTCTTGACGCTGGAGCGGCCGCGCGTCATGTCATGATCGCTGCCGACGTCAAGGAGAGGTCATGGGTGATATCATCACCGCGGGTGTTCTGGTGATCGGCGATGAAATCCTGTCCGGGCGGACCAAGGACAAGAACATCGGCTTCATCGCCGAATACCTGACGAATATCGGAATCGACCTCAAGGAAGCTCGCGTCGTTGCCGATGATGAAGCCGATATCGTCGCGGCGCTGAACGCACTTCGCAGCCGGTATAACTATGTTTTCACCACCGGCGGCATCGGTCCGACGCATGACGACATCACCGCCGACAGCATCGCCAAAGCTTTTGGCGTCGGCATTGACTATCATGCCGAGGTGGTGGCGCGGTTCAAGGAACGCTACAAGAATCCGGGCGAACTGAACGAGGCGCGATTGCGCATGGCGCGCATTCCCGAAGGGGCCGAGCTTATTCAGAGCGCGACCATTCTGGCGCCCGGTTTCAGGATCGGCAACGTCATCGTCATGGCGGGCGTGCCTTCGATCATGCAGGCGATGATGGATATCGTCGCGCCGACGCTGCAGGCTGGCGAGCGGATGCTGTCGGAATCGGTGCGCGGCAATTGCCGCGAAGGCGACATCGGCACGCCGCTGCGCGCGATCGCCGAGGCCCATCCGGACACCACCATCGGCAGCTATCCGTTTCTCGACGAGAACGGGCGGCCGAACACGAGCCTTGTGGTGCGATCGCGCGATCAGGCCAAGCTGACGGCGGCGATGGATGCGGTGAACGCGATGCTGGCGGGACTCAAGGCGGGGCAGTAGACTATCTATGCCCCCACATTCCGGATGCGCGTTCTTATGCGCAGATGCGGAATCTGAATATGATCGTAACAGGATTATCAGTTCACTCGCGCAAATGCGCTTGTGTTACGGAAACGACGACAAGGACTCATGTGACCCAGCCCCCCGACAAGGCCTTTCCGGTGTCCTGGGATCAGTTTCACCGCGACTGCCGGGCGCTGACCTGGCGGCTGAACGAGACCGGACCATTCCATGCGGTGGTGGCGATCACCCGCGGCGGTCTGGTGCCCGCGGCGATCGTGGCGCGCGAACTCGGCGTCCGCGTCATCGACACCGTTTGCATCACGAGCTATGACCACACCAAGCAAGGCGCACTGACGGTGCTGAAGGGCATTTCCGATGCGACCGCGAAACTCGGCCGCGGCACCGGCAAGGGACTCCTGATTGTGGATGACCTCGTCGATACCGGAGCGACTGCGCGGATGGTGCGCGCCATGATTCCCGATGCGCACTTCGCCGCCGTCTATGCCAAGCCGCTCGGCAAGCCGCTGGTCGATACGTTCATCACGGAGGTCTCGCAGGATACCTGGATTTACTTTCCGTGGGATCTCGGCCTCGCCTTCGCTCCGCCGCTGCGCGACGGCGCGGCGTAAAAATCTTCACTTCTCCCCGCCGGAGAGGTCGCGCCGCTGGCACGGATTCCTGTAAGAGAAGTGAAGATATTGCACCATTTTTTTGGGGGACGACTCTCTGATGGCGACCATCATTGGCTCCCTGCAAAATCGCGTGACGCCGACAGGCGATATCGTCGCCGTGCCGCAGCGCGGCACCTTCACCGGCAATCGTGGGATCATTCATGACCCGGCGACGCGGACGCTTTTGAAGCGTCGCTGGACCACCAAGGCCTGGATCGTCTGCGTCTGCGAGTTTCGTAACCGTCGCCGCGATGTGATGGCGACGCGGAGCTGGACCGAACTGTTCTTTCTCGACGAAGCGACCGCGCTCGCGGCAGGACACCGTCCGTGCTATTATTGCCGTCGCACGGATGCCCAGGCATTTCGTCTGGCGTGGAAGCGTGGCAATGGGCGCGGCGATGCGCGCGCGCCCGAAATCGACTCGGTGCTTCATGCGGAGCGGCTCGATGGCCGAGCCAAGCGGCTGCACCCGCTGCCGATGTCGCTTAACGAATTGCCCGACGGCGCGATGGTGCAGGCAGGCGGCGAGAGCTATCTGATAGAGGGCGCACGACCATTGCGGTGGACCTTCGACGGTTATCGCGAGGCGAGTCTGCCGCTCGCCGATGCGCGGCTGATCACCCCGCCATCAACGATGTGCGCGTTGCAGGCTGGCTACCGCGCAACGCTGCATGAAAGTGCGGCGTGTTTGGTTCCACGACAGAGCAAAGAAAAGATGTGTGCGCGTTCGACGCAATGATGCCGACTCGCTGTTGCCATCTGCGTCTGTCTTGAGCAACAGTTGACAAGACACGGACGACCGGGCCAATCCGATCAGACGAAACAGAGGGAAGCTCGCTCATGATCGAATTCTTTTTCGATTGTTCCAGTCCCTGGACTTATCTCGCCTTTCACAACATCCAGCCGCTGGCGAAAGAGTTCGGTGAGAAGATCTCGTGGCGGCCGATGCTGGTTGGAGGGATATTCAATTCCGTCAATCCGAGCGTTTATGCTTCGCGGGAGCATCCGGTGCCGGCGAAGATCCGCTACATGCATAAAGATCTTGCCGATTGGGCGCGGCTCGCGGGTCTCACGATCAAGATGCCGCCGACGGTATTTCCGGTGAACAGCGTCAAGGCCATGCGCGGCTGTCTCTGGCTCGGAAACGATGCGATGGTCCCGTTCGCGAAGGCAGTGTTCGAAGCCTATTGGCGCGATGACAAGGATATCTCGCGCGAGCCGGTGCTCGCCGAGATTTGCAAATCACTCGGCATCGATCCGGAAAAACTTCTGACCGGCATCGGCGATGAAGGCATCAAGCACGAACTCAAGGCAAATACCGACGAGGCGATCGCGCGCGGCGCGTTCGGGTCGCCAACGATCTTCCTGAACAAGACCGATATGTACTTCGGCAACGATCGCCTGCCGTTGATCCGCGAGGCGTTGCAACGAAAGAAAGCCGCGTGAAGTCTGCGCGCCATTGCCGCGAGCAGACGTTCTGCGAACTACACCCGTCTTGAATTGAGAAAGGCGCGGGCGCGCGCAATCAATTCCGCATGCTCGGAGTTGTCCGTTCGCATCGTCGCGATCCGCTCGATCATTTTTTCGGCTTCCTTCAACCTGGTTTCGGCGGCAATGCGGCGCCTGCCTTCGCGGCCGAGTTGTTCGCCGATTGAACGGTGGGATTGATCCAGCGCATCCCACTCCGCCGCAGCGTCGCTCAGCGCCCTGGATTGCGACTCGATAAGGTCGGCCGCCGCCGCGCAAGCCTTCGCGGCATCCTTCACGACGACGCCGTGCCAGAGTTCGGTGAGATTGCGCTGGTAGCCGTCTCCGAGCATTTCGGCGTCCTGCCGCAACCTCTCGACCAGCGCGTCCACATCCTCGCCAGAGGGCATCGTTATCTCCCGCAAAGTCTCGATACAGCCGCTGGACACGATATGCTGGTGACAGCAGAACACCGCATGGTGGTCAAGCCAAAATGGGAAGAACCTATTGGAGAGGGTGCGAGGCTAGTGGAGTGAATTTGACATTCGCTACCCGCTTTGCAGCAAACCCGTCAGGCGAATGTCAAACTCAAAACTCCACTAGAAACCTGATAGTTGCTCGTGGTCCTTTGATTCCATTTGCAAGAACTCCCTGCCGCAACGGGATGCAAATGTTAGAATCGGACTACTGGTTCGCTTCGGGAAAGATCGCTGGCATCTGGCCGAGACAACTTGCCGTGCCCGAATTACGATTCCGCGTAGCGGAAAGCCGACCAGACGCTCGATGTTTACTTAGGTTGCTATGCCGGGCGGCGAAGCGAAGCGTTGGCGGGAGCGGGGTTGGAAACTGTCTAATGGAGGGTGGCTCACAAGAGCCACCCTGTCGGTTCGGAGCTTAGCGACAGACGCGCCGGGTCGTCACGATGCGCCGACCCCAACGATCGCGGCGAACAACACGCTCATTCCAGCAGCGATGATGACGCCAGTGACGATGGGGAGGAGGCCCCCACTGAACCTGTTCGACGTTACTGATCGTGTTGGCGAGGGTGCCTTGTGCGGGCATCGCTGATGCAGGTGTGCTCGCAGAAGCGAGAGCGAAAACGGCAGCGCCAGCTATGGCGAATAGAAGTTTCTTCATTGTCATGACCTTTGTTAGCTTGACGATAGTAGCGTCGCAACAACAAATGAACGTGGAATGAACGGCTAATGTTCCCGTCTCTCGACGGCGGTTGCGCCGCATCAGCGTTATCGCTCGACTGTTGGTGATCCTGAATCCAGCGAACGAGCTTCTTCCGGATCTGTTCATAGCTCCATTTTTGATGCTGGGGATGGTGATGAGGAGACCGCATGGATGGCTGGAACTCCTGTCACGTGCTGTCGAGGATCGGACAGGGGAGTGAGAACGTGAAGAGAACGCGATCTGTAAAAAGCGGGGAATGTTTTGCAGGGCAACCATTGCATTTCGACTCTAAGTGTTTGAAAAGAAATGCGCGCGGGCATGGTGGAATCGGTAGACACAAGGGACTTAAAATCCCTCGGCTCGCAAGAGCTGTGCCGGTTCGAGTCCGGCTGCCCGCACCATTTGTCCAGGATTGAGTTCGATGACCCAGCACCAGCGCAATATTGTCACGCCGATCGATGCGGTGAAGCTGGACCGTCTGGCCGAAGTCGCGGTCAAGGTCGGCCTGCAACTCGCAAAGGGGCAGGACCTCCTGATTACCGCGCCCGTTGCTGCGCTGCCGCTGGTGCGGCGGATTGCCGAGCATGCCTACAAGGCCGGCGCGGGACTGGTTATGCCGTTCTTTTCCGATGAAGAGATCACGTTGTCGCGCTACAGGTTCGGGCCGGACGAGAGTTTCGATCGGGCCGCCGGCTGGCTCTACGAGGGTATGGCGAAGGCGTTTGGCGCGAACACCGCGCGGCTCGCCGTGGTCGGCGACAATCCGATGCTGCTGTCTGGCGAGGATGCCGCGAAAGTTGCTCGCGCCAACAAGGCGAATTCCATGGCCTACCAGCCGGCGCTCGAGAAAATCGTCGGCTTCGATGTCAACTGGAACATCGTCGCCTACCCTGGCGCGGCGTGGGCGAAACTGATGTTTCCCGACGATGGCGAGAGCGAAGCGGTGGCGAAACTCGCGGACGCTATTTTTTCCGCTTCGCGCGTCGACAATGATGATCCGATCGCAAACTGGACCGCGCACAACGCCGCCTTGCGCGAGCGCACCGACTGGCTCAACGGCCAGCGCTTTCATGCCCTGCATTATTCCGGGCCCGGCACCGATCTGACGGTCGGCCTGGCCGATGGCCACGAATGGGTCGGCGGCGCGTCCACGGCGAAAAACGGCCTTGTCTGCAATCCGAACATTCCGACCGAGGAGGTGTTCACGACGCCGCATGCGTTGCGCGTCGAGGGTCACGTGCGCAGCACCAAGCCGCTATCCTATCAGGGCACGCTGATCGACGATATCGCGGTGCGATTCGAGAAGGGCCGCATCGTCGAAGCGAAGGCGTCGCGCGGCGCCGACGTGCTGAACAAGGTGCTGGATACGGACGAGGGCGCGCGGCGGCTCGGCGAGGTTGCGCTGGTGCCGCATTCCTCGCCGATCTCGAAAAGCGGGCTGTTGTTCTACAACACGCTGTTCGACGAGAACGCGGCCTGTCACATCGCGCTCGGCCAGTGCTACTCGAAGTGCTTCGTCGACGGCGACAGGCTGTCGCCGGAGCAGATCGCGGCGCAGGGCGGCAACAAAAGCTTCATTCACATCGACTGGATGATCGGATCAGGCGAAACCGATATCGACGGCATCACCAGCGACGGCCGCCGCGTTCCCGTCTTCCGCAAGGGGGAGTGGGCGTAAGCCGCCTGCACTGGCCGCATGGCCTCAATGCGGTCACGAGCCGGTGCTCTACGCAGCTTTGATCACGCTCAGCGGAATTCGATGACAGGCTGAACAGGAGACCATGTCGGACCGCATCGCCAAGGACCGCCGTTCGCGGGTGCCCGCTGCCGCGATTGCCCTGGTGATCGCAAGCAGCGGTCTGGTCGGCTGCGCGAACCTCGGCGATGGCGCAATCTCCGGTGCGTTCGTCGATCCCGCGAAATATGCGCTCTATGACTGTGCGCAGCTTGATGCGCAGCGCAAATCACTGGCGGCCCGCACGGCAGAGTTGCAGCGGCTGATCGATAAGGCTCACACCGGCGCGGCTGGCGCCGTTGTTGCCGAGGTGGCCTATCGCAACGACTACGTCACCACTCGCGCATCCGCCAAACTCGCCGAAGAGGAATGGCAGCGGAATAAATGTCACGAGGTAGCCTCGACGGCGGCCCCCGCGGCGATCAGTCCGGGCAGCGCGCCTCGGTCGGGAGGCTCCCGCGGTGCTGGCGACGGACCTCCGGCGAACCGGCAATGACCGTGATTGCGCTCCGCCTGATCAGGGCCGCCAACTGTAGATCCAGTCCTGACGCGCCAGCATGCGCTGCGGTCCGATTGCCTTGATGACCAGATCGCGCGTCAGTGCGGCAGGACCCACGAGATGGCTGATCCGGCCGTTTCGTTCGGCAAGCGCCTGCACCCGTGCGACTCGCGCGCGGCGCAAGTTCGTGTAACGCGCAAGCGCAGTCGCGGCGCCAGCGGCATTCTCGTTTGCGGCCCCGCCGAGACATTGAGCGAGCACGGCGGCATCCTCGATCGCCATGCCGGCGCCTTGCGCCGCAAACGGGAGCATTGCGTGGGCGGCATCCCCGAGGAGAGCCATTGCATCGCGGTGCCACGCGGCCATTGGCGGAATCGTAAACAACGCCCACTTGCGCCAGCCGTCTGCGGCTACGGCATCGATCAACATGCGCGCCGGCTCGGACCAGCGCGCTCGCGCGAACCTGTGCTTGATGTCGGCGGCGTCGCCCGGCGCGCTCCAGCCAGGCTGATTCCATATATCCGGCACCACCGCGACGATGTTGATCTGCCTTCCGCCTGAGATGGGATAGGATACGAGGTGCGCGTGCGGTCCCATCCAGAGCTGCACGTGTTGCGCCGTCATGTCGTGCGGCAATAGAGACGCCTCGACGGTGCCGCGCCATGCGATCAGGCCGGAAAATCGCGGGCTCGTATCCGGAAACAGACGGGTGCGAAGCGTCGACCACACGCCGTCTGCGCCCACCAACGCCCATGCGGTCTTTGCGCGATCTGTGCCGCCGCGCAAATTCACGGTGACGCCGTCAGCATGGGAAGTCGCGTCTTCGACCGCGGTGCCGAGGCGCAGTTCAATGTCCGGATGATCGCGAACCTGCTCCAGCAGCGCCGTCTGCAGGCCGCCGCGATGCATCACCCAGTAGGGCGCGCCTGCGCGCAACGCGGCCGCCTCGCCGAGCGGCAGGCGGCAGATCTCGCCGCCGTGCCGCGCGCTCATGATGCTGATGGCCTCAGGCACCAGCGCGCGTGCGGACAGCCGCGCGTGCAGGCCGAGGCCGATCAGGATGCGCGTGGCGTTCGGAGAGAGTTGCAGGCCCGCGCCGATTTCTTCGAGCCGTCCCGCTGTCTCAATGATGAGAACGCGAAAGCCCCTGGCGGCCAGTGCAAGCGCGGCCGTCAGACCTCCGATTCCAGCACCGGCGACAACGACCGTGCGCGACGGGGTCACAGGCGGATCAGGCCACCTTGTCTTTTACCACGCACTCCGGGGGTCGGGCTTGTCCGGCGCCGAGATCGGCAGAGAAACGGTAGAGCGTCGAGCAATACGGACAGATGATTTCGCTGTCGTTGCCGAGATCGAGAAAGACGTGCGGGTGGTCGAACGGTGGATTGGCTCCGACGCACATGAACTCCCGGGAGCCGATCTGGATGACGGCCACGCCTGCATCGTTGTGAAAGTGGGGGACTACGTGATCAGACATGCTTTCCACCTTAAGTCGCTGCGCGGCATTCGACGCGCCGGATACGCAACGACGTCGCGCGGCACCATACTGGCCGGCGGCTTCGATTCATAGCTCGCCGGAAACGGATTTGAAAAATTCGCGGGTCAATTATCCCTACAATTCGACATAATCCTGCCGTCGGGAGAAGCCCTTCTTTCGTCGAGGAAGTTGTGATTGAAAACCGGCACACCACGTTTTTACATATGACGAAGGCGGATTTGACAGGATTTCGATGATGCAATGGCGAATTGGCGGCGCGATGACGGGAGCGGCGATATGCGCAACGGCGTTCGCGCTGTTATGGCCGCACGCCAGGGACGCCGGCGCCGTGCTGATTGCGCAGGACGATCCGGTCCGTCTCGCCGATCTTCAACTCGATTCCGCGCTCCGGGATGATCCGGCGCTGGTGGCGCGAAACGTCGAGGCCGCGCTTGTGGCGCGAGATCCCGACCTCGCGAAGAGCTTTGTCGATCTTGCGGCGGCGAGAGGAATATCGATGCCTGACGAACTATCTCAACGCGTCGCCGCAGCCGTGAGAGAAGAAAATTCCACCGAACATATGGCCAGGAGATTTTTCATCGGGCTGGTCACCGGCAATGCTGATGACGGCGCGAGCCTCTCGGGCACGGTCGCCGGCGATCTGAGTGCGTTCGGTGATGTCCGGGACATCATGCGCGAGGGCAAGCACCTTGCAATGGGCGAGGAGACCGATCGGCTCCTGCTCGGGCTTGCCGCCACGGGTCTCGCCGTGACGGCGGCTACCTTCGTGTCGGTCGGCGGTGCGGCTCCGGTCCGCGCCGGCCTCACGCTGGTCAAGGATGCCCGGAAGACCGGGCGCCTCGGCGAGGGGCTGAGCCGATGGGCAGGCCGTTCGGCGCGCGAAATGATCGATCTGCGGAAATTGCAAAATGCGGCCGCGGCGGGGACGCTGGCGCGGCCGCGTCAGACCGCCGTCGCGCTCAAGGCGGCGGTCCGCGCCGAGAAGGCCGGCGGGTTGGTGCGCCTCGTCAAGGATGTCGGCCGCATCGGCGAGAAGACCGGGACGCGGGGCGCGCTCGATACGCTGCGGATCGCGGAAGGACCGAAAGATGTCGCGCGTGCGGCGCGTCTCGCCGGAGCCAAGGGTGGCCAGACCCGTGCGATCATCAAGGTTTTGGGACGCGGTGCGCTGCTGTTGACCGCCGGCGCGTTCAATCTCGCGATGTGGATGTTCAGCGCGATGCTGGCGCTGTTCGGCTTCCTGTCATCGATCAAGGCAACGAGCGAGCGCCTGACGTGGTCGTGGCTGCAACGTTCAAAAGCCAGGCGCCTGCGTCGGCAGCTTGCCGCGCAGCCTGCCGGCAGCGGCGCGCCGGCATAAGCGTCCACCGGTCGTTTGCCGACCATCCCGTTTCCATCCCATTCACGGAATCGCTGATGCCGAGCTTTCATCACGGCGACGTTGAAATTGCCTATCTCGACGAGGGCGAGGGCGATCCCGTGATCCTCGTGCACGGCTTCGCATCGAGCAAGAACGTGAACTGGGTGTATCCGGCCTGGGTGTCGGAGTTGCGTAAGAACGGCTTCAGGGCGATCGCGTTCGACAATCGCGGTCACGGCGATTCCAGCAAGCTCTACGATCCGAAAGACTATCACATCGGCACGATGACGAGCGACATCACCGCGCTGATGGATCACCTCGGCATCGCACGCGCCGACGTCATGGGCTATTCGCTCGGCGCGCGGATGACGGGAATTCTGGCGCAGACCCGGCCGGAGCGGGTGCGCTCAGCGATTTTCGGCGGCCTGGGAATCGGCCTGATCGAGGGCGGCGGCCCCGGCGAAAGTGTCGCCAAAGCGCTGGAGGCGCCATCGCTCGACGACGTGACCGATCCGTTCGGGCGTACGTTCCGCGTGTTCGCCGATCAGACCCGCTCCGACCGTCGGGCACTGGCGGCATGTTTGCGCGGATCGCGGCGGCTGATGACGGAAGCGGAGGTCGCCAGCATCAAGGTGCCGACGCTGATCGCCGTCGGCACCAAAGACGAGATCGCCGGATCGGCGCGAGCGCTGGCAAACATCATCCCCGGCGCGGACGTGCTGGACATTCCGAATCGCGATCACATGCGCGCGGTCGGTGACAAGGTCTACAAGGAAGGCGTGCTGAAATTCCTGTCACGCCGGCCGTGAGGCCGACCCGTAGCGTTTGGCGAGAGATCGCGACGCAGCGATCAGCACCACGAATGTCGCGATCCAGACCATGCGCGCGCCGTAGCGGTTGTGCGGGCCCGATATCACGCCACAGATGAAGGCATTGCCCAGCAGCGCGACGCAGGCCGTTATGGCAAGCAGCTCGAGGTCGTCGATACGCCGTCGCCACAAGGCGGCCAGGGCGATCCCGGCGAGCAACAGCATCGAGGCGAGTGCGACCGGGATGTGAACCCAGTTGATCGCGGCGAACTTGATATTCCAGTGCTGCTGCCGCGCGGCGCGCATGGCCTTCACCTGTTCGGGCAGATAGCGCTCGATGATGCCATAGGTATGCGGAATCCAGCCGCTGCTGCCTTCGCCGGTGCCGACCTGCACGAGTTGCTCCGCGGTGGCTTCGACCGCGGCTTCGGTCTGCCACAGCGGATAGGCGGCCAACGCTTCTGTCGCGATGAATTCCATCTCCTCGTTCATGCCCTCGAAGCGGCCGAGCTTGTTGAATATGCTGTCCTTGCCCCAGAGAAAATCATCGGCCGTCGCCGGCAGTTGGTTGCGATAGGGACAGAGCTTCAGCTTGATCTTGTCGCAATGGTCGTTGAGGTAGCGCGCGACGATGCCGTCCTGCATCATGCGCCCGAACGAGACGCCGGCGCCTCCCGGCGTCCAGGCAAGGTGGCCCGACAGCGCGAAATTCGCAGCCATCAGCATGGCCGCGCCAGCAACGAGCGTCAGGCAGCCCTGAACCAGTCCGGCGACCGGAAGCCTTCGGCCAAGAAACGGCTTGACGATCCATCCGGCGCAGCACAGGCCCAACAGCACGCCGAAGGTCGCTGTGTGGGTCGCAGCGGCGAATGACGTGTACAGAAACAGTGAAATCTTTTCGATCGTCGAGAGCTTGGCGTTGTGCACGACGAGGACAAACAGCGCGAGCACGGCAAGGCCCGCGAAAATATCAGTCAGCAGCATGCTCGCGAGCCAGGGCAGCGCGGTGGCCAGGGTCAGAAACGTGGCGATGGCGAGAAGCCGCAATGGCTGCGCCATGCCAAGCACGCGCAGGGTCAAATGAAGGATCCACAGCGTCAGCAGCGCCTGGAATGTCAGGTTGGCCCAGAAAAACGAGTCCTTCCCCAGGTAAAGGTAGATGCCGTACACGGTCGAGCGGCTTGGTTCGAGGTAGCCCTCGTACCATCGCGCCAGGTAGCCGCCGGTATCGTATTCCAGCAGCGGATAGCCGTTCCAGATCGCCGGGACGAGCAGCAGAACGGGAATGACGACAGCCGCAATCCAGGCCCATGGCGCCTCCGCGATACGCATAGAGAGGACTCGGGTCGAAATGGACGTGGTCTCCGGTGGGGCGGTGCGCCATTCCGCAAGTTGAATATCCGGCGCAAATGCATAATTCGTTTGGCGGAAATGGGCCCCGATGGTGGCCGGAATTGTGAGGATTCCGAGCCGTTGCGCGGCGGCGCAAAAGGCCGCCGGAAGGCCGATGAGGCCCTTTCCAACCGCCCGGAGCGCCGGTTAACCCTAAGCGGGCCGGATGAATATACGCTGAACGGCGGGACATTGACCCCGCGTCATGCTATGCTGCGGGACGGAATTTTGAGCTTGCGAGACGACTATGGCGATCCATCACGTCAATCCGCAGAACCCGAGGCTTGCGGCACTCGATCCGATCTGGGACCGCATCCGCGACGAGGCCGAGGACATCGTTCGCCGCGAACCCGAATTGGCGTCCTTCATCTATTCGGCGGTTCTGCATCACGATCGCCTTGAGGCCGCGGTGGTGCACCGCGTCGCCGAACGGCTCGACCATGCGGCGCTGTCGGGCGACCTGATCCGTCAGACCTTCGATGAGGCGCTGCGCGACGATCCCGATATCGGCAACGCGTTTCGCGCCGATCTGGTCGCGGTATTCGACCGCGACCCCGCGACGTCGCGGTTCATCGATCCGCTGCTCTACTTCAAGGGCTTCCACGCCATCCAGACCCACCGCCTTGCGCACTGGCTCCATCGAAAGGGCCGCAAGGATTTCGCCTACTATCTGCAGAGCCGCTCCTCGTCGGTGTTCCAGGCGGACATCAATCCCGCCGCCAAGATCGGCCGCGGCATCTTCCTTGACCACGCCACCGGGTTCGTGGTCGGCGAAACCGCCGTCATCGAGGATGACGTCTCGATCCTGCATGGCGTCACGCTCGGCGGCACCGGCAAGGAGAACGAGGACCGCCACCCCAAGATCCGCCATGGCGTGCTGATCGGCGCGGGCGCGAAGATTCTCGGCAACATCGAGGTCGGACATTGCGCGCGCATCGCCGCCGGATCGGTTGTCGTGAAGCCGGTGCCTCATAACGTCACCGTCGCGGGCGTGCCGGCCAAGATCGTCGGCGCCGCCGGCTGCTCGGAACCGTCGCGTACGATGAACCAGATGCTGAATGCGATGGGGCTCTGACCGCGGAATTTTTTCAATGCTCGAAATCCGAATAAACCGGTAGCGGCATTGACCTTCTCGCTTTAGAACCCTGCGAGCCCAGATCATAGCGGAGACCGCCGTGGACGTTCAGGAAGTCAGGAAGCTCGACGCCTATCTCAAGCGCGTGTTCGGCAATCCCAGGATTCGGGTGGTGCCGCGACCGAAGAAGGATGACTCGGCCGAGGTCTATATCGGCGAGGAGTTCATCGGCGTGCTGTTCGTGGATGACGAGGACGACGACCGCTCGTTCCAGTTCCAGATGGCGATCCTCGAGGAGGATCTGGCCGACGCCACCTAGAGCGTTTTCAAGCAAAGCATGTCCTCGGGCTTGACCCGAGGATGGAATCCGGTTCGCGGGAAGAAAACGCGTCAATCAAGAAGCTAGTGGTCCGATTCTAACATTTGCATCCCGTTGCGGCAGGGAGTTCTTGCAAAT
>JBIQHO010000481.1:0-2038 GCA_044508545.1 Bradyrhizobiaceae bacterium
GCTTCCGAAACCGGCGACATGATGACCACGCACATCGCCGGACCGAAGCGCAACGCCGGCTGGTGGGAATTTACCGACGTGGCGCAGAACGGTGATACGCTCACCCAGACCCATCTCTGCGTCGGCGAGAAATCGGAGGCCGTCTATTCCGCCTTCGACCAGATTTCCGGCGGCATGTGCACGAGCAAGCGCTTCGAGAAGAGCGACGGAGGCTACAGCTACACCACTGTTTGCGGCGTGCCCGGCATGGACCCGGTGACGACGACGGGCACGATCACCGGCGACATCGCCACCGCCTACACCATGGACGAGGTCAAGGACATCGGTGCCGGCGGCGACCGCAGCCGGCGCACCGCGAAGCTGGTCAGCGCCACCTGCCCGGCGGGCTATGGCGATGGCGACGAATCGACCCTGGGCGGCGCGCTCAAGAGCTCCGTGCTGCTTGGGCGATAGGCCATCATACGGCAGCGCGCAGGCCGGTTCGACGGCGCTCTAGGCGAAGCGTTTCGCGCCGGCGACACAGGCGACAACGATTACGGTGGATACGATCATTGTCCATGCGATGGGTTCGTCCAGAAAGATCGCCGCCAGCAGAAATCCCAAGAAGGGCTGGAGAAGTTGCAACTGGCCAACCCCGGCAATGCCACCAAGGGCTAGGCCGCGATACCAGAAGATGAAGCCCACCAACATGCTGAAGATCGAAACATAGGCGAGGCTGATCCAGCCACGAACCGTGACGTTGGTGAACGTCTCAGGGAAGGTGAGCAGGCTCAGGATCCCCATCATCGGAAGCGACAGAATGAGCGCCCAGGAGATCACCTGCCAGCCGCCAAGTCGCCGGGACAATGTGGCGCCTTCGGCATAGCCGAGACCGCATACAAGGATCGCCGCGACCATGAGCAGATCGCCGACCAATGTTCCGCCGCCGCTTCCATAGAGAGCAAAGCCGGCGACCGCCGCCGCGCCGATGATGGAGAATAACCAGAACGGGGCATGCGGCCGCTCGCCGCCGCGAGCCACGCCGAAGATCGCGGTTGCCAGCGGCAGCATGCCGATGAAGACGATCGAGTGGGCGGCCGTAATGTATTGGAGCGCCAGTGCGGTGAGCAAGGGAAAGCCGATAACCCCGCCAATGGCGACGATCGCCAGAGGGAGGATGTCCCTCCGTTCAGGCAAGGGCTGGCGAAACGCGAAGAGAAATATTCCACCAAGCAGGGCGGCCAGTCCGGCGCGCGCCGAGGTCAGAAACATTGGCGTAAAGTCCGCGACCGCAACGCGTGTCGCGGGAAGCGAACCACTGAATATAATAACCCCGAGAAGACCGCTGCTCCATCCTGCTGTCTTGTTGTCCATGCGCCCTCACTTTCTGGGGAGGAGCACCTAGAGTCTTGCGACTCGTTCGAACAGAGACAGTATGATACGGTTGTTGAATTCTGTATGGCACAAGTGACCCATACAGTTGCGGGGATTTACTGTGAGGGATGGTGAAATAACGCGGACGGAGGAATTGATGCGCTCCGTTCGCGTGAAGATTGCGAACAGGGCGCTTGCTCCGGGCGATCGTTTGCCCTCGGTTCGACGTTTTGCCAAGATCATGAGCGTCTCGCCATCGACCGTGGTCGAGGCCTACGCTCGACTGGAAGCGGAGGGGATCGTCCGCCCGCGCCGGGGTTCAGGGTTTTATGTGACCGGCGCCGACCTCCCGCCCATGCTCCTGGCCGAGATGGGCCCACGCCGAGATCGCGATGTCGATCCCTTCTGGGTGTCAAGGCAGTCGCTTGATGCCGATCCGTCCGTTCTGAAGCCTGGCTGTGGGTGGCTGCCGGCCGACTGGATGCCGAACATCGCTTTGCGCAAGGGGCTGCGGGCGCTCAGCAGGGCCGACGAAGCGGTGCTGGCGGACTACGGTAGCACGCGCGGCTCGCTCGAATTGCGTCGGTTGCTGATCGGCCGCTTTGCCGATCAGGGCATCTCGGCGACGGCCGACCAGATTCTGCTCACGGGGTCAGGGACGCAGGCCATAGATCTCATTTGTCGC